>CAIYZX010000334.1 GCA_903930745.1 uncultured Chloroflexota bacterium
CGCGGCGCCATCCGGGGCCGGCTGCGCCTTCTGGGTGGCCATGCCCATGGCCGTGGTGTCGCTGGACGCGGCCGGGGCCTCCTGGCCCGCGGCCGTGGAACCGGTGCCCTCGGTGGCGGTGTTGAGCTTGACCTCCTGGCCGCCTGCGGGCGCCTCGGTGGCCATGGCGGGTGCCGACGCGGAGCCACCCGCCCCCAACGGGATGCCGATGCCGCCCGCGACGAGGACGCCCGCGAGGCCGATGGCGGCGAGACCGCCACCGAGGGGACCCGCGAAGGCGAAGCGGGGCGAGGCGAAGGGGGCGAGGAGGCGGCGCCAGCCGGCGGGGCGGAGGCGTGCGGCCTGCGCTTCGGTGATTCGGAAGTCGCGCGGGCGGACCGGGGCAGGGGTTGCCGCGGTGGCGGTGGCGATGGACCGGAGGTCGCGGTGGAGGCTGGCGCACTCGGCGCACTCGGCGACCAGGGCCGCGGCGGTGGCGAGCTCCGCCCCCTCGGCGTCACCGCAGGCGTAGGCGGCGACGGCGATCCGGTCGTGGGCCTCGTGGGCGACGGCGGACCCGGCGGCCATCGGGCGGTCTGACGTCATCGGTCGCCCTCCCCGCGGAAGAGGCTCATGTGCCCTTCGAGCCGGTCCCGGAGCGCCAGGCGCCCGCGGTGGATCCGGGACTTGACGGTGCCGAGCGAGACGCCCGTCATGTCGGCGATCTCCTGGTAGTCGTAGCCCTCGACGTCGAACAGCACGATGGCGTGGCGCTGGTCCTGCGTGATGGCGGCGAGCGCCGCGTTGAGGACGGTGGTCCGCTCCGCCTGGAGCGCGGTGTGCACGGGATCGGCGGCCTCGGGTGCAGGCGGCTGCCAGCTCTCGTCCTCGAGTTCCGGGTACGGCTGCGCGGGCCGGCGCTTCTTGAAGCGCTGCTGGTCCATGGCCGCGTTGATGGCAATCCGGCTGAGCCAGCTCCGGACGCTGCCGCCACGGAACGAGCCCATGTTGCGGTACGCGGAGAAGAAGGCCTCCTGCACCGCATCGGCGGCCTGGTCGCGATCCGGGACCATGCGGGCCACGAGGCCGTACAGGTGGTCCTGGTAGAGCTCCACGAGGCTGTTGAAGGCGTCCAGCCGCCCGTCGCGGGCCTGCTCGAGCAAGGCCCGGTCGCGACGTGCGATGGGATCGTCCACGGCGTCCGCCGGGCGTGCGTCCTCCACGACCTGCGCGACCCTCCCTGTGCTGATGGTGAGGCGGGCCGAGTCTAGCATCGGGCGGTTCCCGGGCGGCGGTTGGGGGACGGTTGGGCTGCCATGGCCGGTGGGACGCGCGCGACGCCGTTCCGGTTCCCGCCGGGCGTTCGTCCCGGGTTCGCTACCATCCGCGTGCTACGGGGAAGTGGCGGAACGGCAGACGCGGCGGTCTCAAACACCGCTGGCCGAAAGGTCTTGTGGGTTCGAATCCCACCTTCCCTACCAGCCCCTTGGGCCGGGCAACCGCCGCCGGTGCGCGCTCCCCTACTTGAGGGTGATGAACGCGTCCGCGTCGATGCGGGCCGTCCCGGACACCAGCACCTTGACCCTGTGCGGCCCACTCGCGGCGAAGGCGTGGCGCCACACGATGGTCCGGGCCTGGGTGGTTGCCGCGGCCAGGCTCACCTTGGCCTTGAGGACGTTGTCCACGTAGATCCACGCGACGCCACGGCCCGGGGCCCTGGTGGCGACGAACGCCACCGAGCTGCCGGTGAACGCGAACGTGACCGTGGAGCCCTTCACCACCGATGACTTCGCGGTGCCCCCGGAGAAGGCCGCCGAGGAGGCCGTGGTCCAGGTGCCCTTCCAGGTCACGGAAGCGGCGGACTGCTGGACGATGCGAGCCTGCAGCGGGGGCGTGGTGGACTGGGCGAGGTTGTCCGCACCGTCGCGGGCGCTCACGCGGAACTGGAAGGGGATGCCGTTGTTCTGGAACCCCGTGTTGATCGAGTTCGCGTTGGGCGGGGGCGTTGCCACGGTGGTCCACGTGGTGCCGCCGTCCGTGGACCGCTCCACGACGATGCTCGCGACTCCGGTGTCCTCTTCCCAGATCACCCAGGACAGCGTCACCGGGACCGGCGCCGTAGCGGACGCGGTGGCGAGGCGGACGCCGGAGCGCAGCGCGACCGTGAGCGGCACGGTGAACGAGGGCGCGGTGCCGTCCGTGATCTCCACGGTGGTGCAGCTCGTCCCGTCCGTGACCACGCCATCGGTGTTCCACTCGCGAGCGCAGACCTGGTGCACGCCCAGTGTCAACTGCTGGCCAACGCCCGCAACCGCGACCGGGGACCAGGACTCCGTGGTGGTGCCGTTGCCAAGCTGGCTGTGGCTGTTGTCGCCCCAGCAGTAGACGCGACCGTCCGCGTGGACTGCGCAGGTGAAGTCAGACCCAGCGGAGACGCTGGACGCGGTGATTCCCGGGACCAGGGCCTGGAAGGCGTGGTCGATGACGGTGCTGTCACCCAGCTGGCCATGGCCGTTGTCGCCCCAGCAGTGGAGGTCGCCGCCGGATCCGATGGCGCAGGTGTGGTTCGTGCCGGCGGAGATCTGCAGCGCAGGGCCCAGCTTGCTCACCTCGTTGGGCGCGAGCCTGGTGGTCCCCGTCCCGTCGCCCAGCTGGCCGTGCAGGTTGTAGCCCCAGCACCACGCGGTCTGCAGCGTGTCGATGGCACAGGTGTACGAGTTGCCGGCCTCGAGCGCGACGAAGTCCGTCACGCTGGCAACGGTCGCCAGGCCCAGGGTTGAGGTGGTGGTCCCATCGCCAAGGGCGCCAACGTTGTTGTTGCCCCAGCAGACAGCGGACAGATCCGCGAGCGTGGCGCAGGTCTGCACGCCGCCCGCGGCCACCGACTTCGCCGTGGACACGCCGCTCGCGGCCACCGGGGAGGTGCGGACGTTCCCGATGGTGCCGTCACCCAGCTGGGCCACGATGTTGGAGCCCCAGCAGTTGACGGTATCGTCTGCGATGATCGCACAGGTGTGGCTGAACCCGGCGCCGATCGCCGTGGCGGTCGTGATCCCGGGAACCGTCGTGGGCACCTTGCCGACCGTGGTGGTGCCATTGCCAAGCTGTCCGCTGCTGTTGCCGCCCCAGCAGCTGACGGTGCCGTTGGCAAGGAGCGCACAGGTGTGCGTGCTGCCGGCGCTGATGGCCGTGGCGCCCGTGATGCCGTGCACCGCCACCGCGGACCCGCCGGACGCGGCGCCGCCGTTGCCAAGCTGGCCGTAGGTGTTGTCGCCCCAGCAGCGGACGGTCCCGTCGCCGATCAGCGCGCACGCGTGGAAGGAGCCCGCCGCCACGGAGGTGGCCGTGGACGCCAGCGTGCCGGTCCCGGTCTCCGCGCCGTCGCCCCAGGTGCCGTCCTGCGGCGCCATGGGCACCCAAGGACCGTTGTCCACGCGCATCTCGATGGAGTCAACGTACGCGAGGGCCCCGCCGTTGGCATCAACGCTGAGCGTGACGGGCGTCCCAAGGGTGGCGCTCGCCGTGGACGGCGTGACCGAGACGATGTACGGCAGGGTGTCGATGGCCGCAGCGGGCGCGATCCCGAGGGCCGCGGTCGCCAGGGTTGCGGCCAGCAGGATCGCGAGGGCGCGTCGAACGTTCACCAAGACCTCCGAGTACGGCCGTCGGCCCTGTGGTCGACGAGCGGGGCGTCGGCGAAGCGTGCCGGGTCACGCAAGTGGCGAGTAGCCGAATGGCATGACGTCATCCATGCCATCGGACCACGTGCCACGTAGGACGTGCGGCAGGCTCCCGTAGGTGTCGGGCGCACGTCTCGCGCGGCCACGAGACGGCGTCAGCCCTCGCCGGGCCAGCCGTCCCCCAGGTACGCAGCACGCTTCTCCTGGCGCTTGCGCTCGGCGGCCTCCTCGCGCCTGCGCCGCTCGTCTGCCAGGTGGGCCTGGCGCTTCGCCTCGAGGCGCTCGATGTTGGGCAGGTCTCGGATGGCGCGCGAGTCCCCTCGCTCCGCCGCCGCCCGCGCCTCGCCCAGGGTCACCTCCACCACGCGGAGCCACAGGTGGATGTCGCACTTGGCGCACTCGCCCTGCTGGAGCCCGCTCTCGAAGTACTCCGTGGCGCACTCCTTCGTGGTGCCGCTCCAGCCGCAGCGGCAGACGAAGACGTCGTCGTCGTACAGGCCGTAGCAGCTGAAGTGCTCGGCACGGCCGTCGTAGACGAAACGGCGGGGCCGCGTCTCCTCCGTCATCCGGAACCTCCCTGGCGGGCTCCGGCATCCGGGGCCGCTCGCCCGTCCACCCGCACCGTGCACCACGCTCGTGCCACCTGCCTGACACGGGGCCGCCCTGCCGGTCCGCTGACAGGCGGCCTGCCGTCCCACCGATGCCGCCGTGGGGCGGGGACCCGCATGCTCCTGTCACGCCGCGTCCCGAGGCGCCCACACCGCCCCCGCACTGGAGATCCAGCCGCATGTCCACCCCTGACGTCAACGCCGCCATAGGCGGCTTCTACGACGCACTCAACCAGGTCTTCGCCGGTGACTCCACCGCGATGGCGGCCGCCTGGTCCCACGCGGACGACGTCACCTACATGAGCCCGTTCGGTGACCTGCTGGAGGGCTGGCGCGCCGTCCTGGAATCCTGGCGACAGCAGGCGGCGATGATCCAGGGTGGCACGGTGACCCCGCAGGGCCTGCGGGTCTTCACCGCCGACAGCCTCGCGGTCTGCGTTGGCTTTGAGCGAGGGGCCGTGCGCATCGACGACACGGATGCGCAGGTCAACATCCGCGCCACCAGCACGTTCCGCCTCGAGGGCGGCACCTGGCTGATGATCGGGCACCACACGGACCGCCTCTGACGCTCCCCCGGGAGCGCGGCCTCATCCCCTACCGGCCCCGCGAGCGGCGCACCCGGGCCACGGACGCCTCCAGCGCAGCCACGATCTTGGCGCCGCGGCGCTTGAACCCGAGGACGGTCATCGCCTCCGCGATGATCTCCTCCTCCGTCCGGAGCTGCCCGTCCGATTGGATCCACATGACCACCGCGTCCAGCTGGCCCGGTGGCATGACGTCCACGGACGCGTACCTGTAGACCCTTGGCCTTGGGCCTCGCGCCGACGCCGCCGGGGCGGCCGGGGGGAGCGGCGGAGGGAGCGGCGGGGCGGTCGGCGGGGCGGGGATGGGTGCCGGGGCACGTTCCGGGGCAGGTGCCGTGACGGCAGTGGGAGCAGCAGAAACGCCCGCAGGCGTCCCCGCGGGCCCGGCGGGCTTGCCCGCAGCGGCCTGCTGATCGGAGAACGCCACGGCCGCCTGGTACGCCGCCACCAGCCGCGCGGATTCGGCCGCCCGGTCGCGGAACCAGTCCGTGGACCAGATCCGGTGGAACCGCCAGCCAATGGCCTCGAGTTGCTGCTGGCGGAGCCGGTCACGCTCACGCGTGTTCGGTGCCGAGTGGTAGGACGCCCCGTCACACTCCACGGCCAGGACGAACCGCCCGGGGTGCGAGGGATGCGTGAGCGCGAAGTCCAGGTAGTAGCCGGAAGTGCCCAGCTGCGGGACGGCGCCGATGCCGGCCGCGGCAAGGGCCGC
>CAIYZX010000335.1 GCA_903930745.1 uncultured Chloroflexota bacterium
CTGGCCGGCCAGCCCGCGAACCTCACCGGCGTCATCGGCGGCACGTTCGCCCTGGCCGCCCCCATCTCGCTGGGCGCCTTCGCGGGCATCATCAGCGAGCGCTCCGGCATGGCCAACATCGCGATCGAGGGCAAGCTCCTCATCGGCGCGTGCGTCGCGTCCGTCGCGGGCAGCCTCGTCGCCATGGTCCTGGGCCCGGACAACAAGACGCTGTCCATCCTGATCGCCATCGCGATCGCCGCCCTCTCCGGGGCCGGCGTGAGCATCCTGCTCGCCTGGCTGGGCATCCGCTGGAAGGTGGACCAGATCCTCGGCGGCATCGTGATCAACATCGGCGCCGTGGGCATCACGAACTTCCTGTACCTGCGCGTGCTCTCGAAGAACACGGTGATCAACACGCCGCCGCAGATCGGCGCGATGCGCCTGCCGGTGCTCGCGGACATCCCGGTCATCGGGCCCATCCTGTTCAACACCACGCCGTACCTGTACGCCACGATCATCGTGATGCTCGTGTTCACGTACATGCTCTACCGCACCCGGTGGGGTCTCCGGCTCCGCGCCTGCGGCGAGAAGCCGTCCGCGGCGGGCACGGTGGGCATCGACGTCATCAAGATCCGCTACCGCGCGATGATCATCGCCGGGCTCATGGCGGGCGCGGCGGGCTCCTCGCTCAGCCTCGCCTCCGCGGGCTCGTTCCAGATCGGCATGAGCGCCGGTCGCGGCTTCATCGCCCTTGCCGCCGTCATCTTCGGCGCCTGGAACCCGCTCTATGCCTTCGGCGCCGCGCTGGTCTTCGGCTTCGCAGACTCCACGCAGGCGCTCCTGTCCATCCTGGGCGTGGACGTGCCGCCGCAGCTCCTCAACTCGGTCCCGTACATCGTGACGATCGTGGTCGTCGCGGGCGTCGTGGGCCGCGTCCGCGGACCGGCCGCCGCCGGCCAGCCGTACGACCAGGGGTGATGCGATGAGCGCCGGCTACAACGTGGAGGACTGGGGACCCGTTCACGCGATCCCCACCTACCACCGGGCCGGGGCAGGGGAGCGGACGGCGCCGTACGGCACGCCCGAGCACCCGATCCCGCTCATCATCGACTCAGACCCGGGCCTGGACGACGCGCTGGCCATCGGCCTCGCGTGCGCCAGCCCGGAGATCAGGCTCCTCGCGGTGACCACGGTGGGCGGCAACGCCGACGTGACCCGCTGCACGGAGAACGCCCTGCGGCTGCTCCACGCCTACGGCCGCGATGACGTGCCGGTGGCCGAGGGTGCCGCCGGTGCGATCCTGGGCGACGTGGTCCGCGCCACCGAGGTCCACGGGACCAGCGGCATCGGCACCACGCAGCTCCCGGAGGCGCCCAACCAGGCGCTCCCCGAGGGCGCCGTCGCCCTGATCGCCCGCCTGCTCGCCGAGAGCCCGGAGCCCGTGGCGATCGCGCCCATCGGTCCGCTGACCAACATCGCGCTCGTGCTGCGGATCCACCCGCACCTCGCCTCGAAGATCTCGCACCTGTGCCTGATGGGCGGCTCCATCGGCGAGGGAAACACCACGGCCTCCGCGGAGTTCAACATCCTCGCGGATCCCGAGGCCGCGGACGTGGTCTTCCGCTCCGGCGTGCCGATCACGATGATCGGCCTGGACGTGACCCACCAGGCGCTCCTGGACCGGCGCGCGTCACAGCGGCTGCGCGACACGGGGACGCGCTCCGGCGCGATCGCCGCGGAGCTCACGGACTACGCCCTGGACCGGAACCTCGAGTGGTCCGGGTCCCTGACCACGGCCATCCACGACGCGGTGGCCATCGCCCACCTGCTGTCGCCGGACATGGTTGCGGTTGCCCGCTACCACGTGGTGGTGGACACCGGGCACGGGCCGGCCCGCGGCCGTACCGTCTGCGACGGGCTCCCGTTCCGCCTGCGCCGCAAGGGCATGGAGGCGAACGCGGACGTGGGCATCCTCATCGAGCGCTCGCGCTTCGAGGATCTCCTCGTCAACGCCTTTGCGAAGCTGCCGTGACCGGAGGGACCAGCGCCGTGCCGAACCCCATCCCCGTCATCCTGGACTGCGACCCGGGCCACGACGACGCCCTCGCGATCACGCTCGCGCTGGCCCGGCCGGAGCTTGACGTCCTGGGCATCACCACCGTGGGCGGCAACTCCGGCCTCGCCAACACCACGTACAACGCGCTCCGGATCCTGGCGCTGCTGGGCCGGCCGGACATCCCCGTCGCCGCCGGGTCAGACCATCCGCTGACGCGGAAGCTGGAGACGGCGCCAGAGGTGCACGGCGAGAGCGGCCTTGACGGCGCGGACCTCCCGGAGCCCATCAGCGAGGCCCGGCCGGAGCATGCGGTGGAGTTCCTGCGGGCAACACTGTCCGCGGCCACGGAGCCGGTCACGCTGATCCCCACGGGGCCCCTCACGAACATCGGCCTGCTGCTGCGGACGTACCCGGAGCTGACCGCCAGGATCGGGCACATCTGCCTGATGGGCGGCGCGATGCGGGCCGGCAACTGGACGCCCGCCGCGGAGTTCAACATCTGGGTGGACCCGGAGGCCGCGCGCATCGTCTTCAACTGCGGTGTGCCGGTCACGATGATCGGCCTGGACGTCACGCACCAGGCGCTCATGGGTCTGCCGGAGGTGGACCGCCTGCGCGCCCTGGGCACGCGCCCCGGGACCGTCTTCGCGGACCTGCTCCACTTCTTCACGCGGTTCCACCTGGAGCGCTACGGCTCAGCGGACACGCCCATCCATGACGCGGTGGCGGTGGCCCACGTGGCCATCCCGGGCCTCGTGCGGACGGAGCGGTACCACGTTGACGTGGAGTGCACGGGCGAGATCACCCGCGGCCGCACCGTGGTGGACGACCGGGGCCAGCCCGGCCTGGCGCCCAACGTGGACGTGGCCCTGGGCATCGACCGGGACGCCTTCTCGGAGCTGATGATCGCGGCGGTCGCCTCGTTCGCGTAGCTCCAGGCGGCGGAGACTGGCACAGAATCGAGACGGCCCCGGGGTCACCGGGGCCGTTCGGCTGTCTGGAAGGATGCGCACCGGCGCGGCCGGCGCCACCGGGCGTCAGGGCGTCAGCCAGACCCGGTAGTCCACCACGTTCTCGGGTGTGCCGTCCTTCGCGGAGAGGTCGAACACGCGGAGCGTGCCCCACTGGCCCTTGGCCACCGTGTACGGGACCTCGGCCTTGAACTTGCCCCAGCAGCCGGTGCCGCACGACGCCATCACCTGCTGGTCCGCGATCATGTTCTGCTTCGCGTCGTAGAGCTCCACGCGGAAGGTGGCCTCGAAGACGTTCGCGAGACCGGAGACCACGGCCGGGTTGCCGATGGCGGCGCCGAACGCCGGCCGGTCCACGAAGATGGGCGGCAGCTGGTCGCGGAAGTCCGCGCGGCCCATCGGGTGGTCCAGGATGATCCCCTCGGCGCTGAAGACGTCCACCGGGGCGCCGTCCAGCTCGAAGACCACCTTGTCCACCGTGCTGAACTGGGTCAGCGTGTAGACCACCTGGGCCAGCCGGTAGAACATGCCGGTGGAGCCGCCGCCGTCATCGAAGGTGCCGGACAGGTCCACCGTGGCGATCTTGTTGTCGATGACCACGGAGTTCAGCAGGGTCCCCTCGGGGATCGCCGTGGTGATGGGCTGGTCCCACGACCACTCCACGTCCACGGTGCCCGCCAGGAGCGCGTTCATCGCGGCCGTGGCGACGGCGGTGGTCTTGGGGACGGTGCGCAGGACCGGGACGAGGCCGGCGTCGCCGCCGGTGCCGCCCATGATCACGTAGTAGGCCCGGACCAGCATCGTGCCGGTGGGCGCGGGCGTGGCCGTGGGGCCCGCGGACGGGCTCTCGGTCTCACCGGGCTCGCCTGAGGGCGACTCGGACGGGGCAAGGGTGGGCTCGCCGGTGGGAACCGTGTCCGACGGGACGGGGCCGGACGGGCCCACGGTGGCGGGCGGGGTGGCGGGCGTGCCGATGGGTCCCGCGGACGGGCCGCATGCGGCGATGCCCAGGACGAGGACCGCGGCAAGCGCGGCGATCGTGGTGATGGGGGAGCGGCGGCGGCTCCCGGGGGTGGTCTCGCGGTTGGTGCTCACGGCCCTCTCCTTCACTCGCTTCGGAGGCAGCGTCATCGTCGCGCGTCCATGTGACCGGCGGATCGCACCGCCGTAACGATCAGGCAACAGGTTCCGGCACGGCACCCACGGGGAGCGTGAGGGCCACCACGAGGCCGCCACCAGGACGCGGCCTGGCCCGCAGCGTGGCGCCGATGAGCGCGGCGTTCTCCGCGGCGATCGCAAGCCCCAGCCCGGAGCCGCCGGCGCTCCGTGACGGATCCGCC
>CAIYZX010000336.1 GCA_903930745.1 uncultured Chloroflexota bacterium
CGTCGTTGACCGCCCCGCCGGCGGCACCTTCTCCCGCGGCCTGCGGTCGCTTGCCGAGGAGGACCTTCCCGCCGGCGAGGTCACCGTCCGCGTCGCGTGGTCCGGGGTCAACTTCAAGGACGGGCTGTGCGCACGGGAGGACGGCCGCGTCGCGCGCTCCTACCCGCTGGTCCCCGGCATCGACCTTGCGGGGACCGTTGCGGCATCCACGGACCCCGCCTTCCCGGTGGGCACGGAGGTGCTGGCGAACGGGTTTGACATCGGCACGGGACGCCATGGCGGCTACGCGGAGTACGCCCGGATCCCGTCCGGGTACGTCGTTCCCATGCCGGCGGGGATGACGGCGCGCCAGGCGATGGCCATCGGCACGGCCGGGTTCACGGCGGCGATGAGCGTTGCGGCGCTGGAGCAGCGTGGCCTGGCGCGTGCCGATGGGCCGGTGCTCGTGACCGGCGCCTCGGGCGGCGTTGGGTCCGCGGCCGTGCTGATCCTGGTGGCACGCGGCTACGAGGTCTGGGCGGCCACCGGCAAGGCCGACGAGGCGGAGCGGCTCCTGTCGGCGGGCGCCGCCGGTGCCCTGACCCGCGAGGAGGTCACGGCCCCGGGCCGGCCGCTGGACTCATCGCGCTGGGCGGGTGCCGTGGACACCGTTGGTGCGGCCACGCTGCCGTATGCCCTGCGCACGCTGAAGCTGGGCGCGGCCGTGGCATCGTCGGGGAACGCGTCCGGGGCGGAGCTTTCCACCACCGTCTTCCCGTTCATCCTGCGCGGCAACGCACTGCTGGGCATGGACTCGGCGAACATGGCCATCGGCCCGCGGCGGGCGCTCTGGGAGCGGCTGGCCACGGATCTTGCGCCGGCAGGTTTGGACGCGAGGACAACAGAGGTGGACCTGGACACGCTGGAGCCTGCCCTGGATGCGATCCACGCAGGCCAGGCGCGCGGCCGCTGGGTGGTCCGCGTCACGGGCTAGCACCGCCGGCCCTCTCGCAGAGTCGGCTTCGGGGCGGGCGTGGCGTCAGCCGAGATCGCCGCGGAGCTGGGCGAGGGCGCGCTCCAGGGGCTCCCGCGCGGAGGCGGCGGGGAACGGGGCGACCGCGAGCGCCGCCTCCATGTCCAGGGCGCCCTCGTGGACGCGACGGGCGAGGGCCGCCAGGTCCCCGAGCTCTGCGGCCTGGCGCGCCACGAAAGCCCGGCCCGCATGCTCGCCGTGTCCCGGGACCACCACGGTGCGATCCGTGAGGAGCCCGAGGATCGCATCGGCCGTCGCCGGCCACTCCAGCGGGTAGCCGTCGCCGAAGAAGGGGACCGCGCCGTTCTCCAGCAGGTCGCCGGCGCACAGGAGATCCGCGTCCGGGACCCGGATCACGATGTCGTTGTCCGTGTGACCCCGCCCGAGGTACGCGAGCTCCACGGTGCGCCCGCCGGATCCCAGCGCCAGCGAGGCGGTGGTGGCGAAGACGTGCTCCGGGGGATCGGGCACCACCTCGGCAAGACCCTCGGCGAGCTCCGGGTAGTCGCGCGTCGCCCAGGACCGCTGGGCTTCGAAGCCGGTGGTGAGCATCGGGACGCACCGCTCGTGACCCCAGGCGGCGGCCGGCCGGAAGATGGCGTTGCCGAAGGCGTGGTCGAAGTGGCCGTGCGTGTTGACCACGACGCGGACGGGCGGCACGCCGAGCGCCGCGAGGTCCGTGGCGACCTCCCGGGCGTGCGCCGGCGTGGAGCGTGTGTCCACGAGAAGCGTCGCATCGTCACCCAGCACGGCGACGATGTTCTGGTCGAAGAAGGGATAGCGACGGACCAGGACGCGGTCGGCGACCTCCGTCCAGCGAAGCGTGGTGGACATGCACGGATGCTAACCGGCGACGGCCCTGACGGCGTACGCTCTGGCGCACGAGGGGAACGCTTCGAAGCACACGACCTGGAGGAACCGGTGACAGACGCCGCCACCACCGCCACGCCCGCGGCCGCCGCGCCGTCGCCCGCCCTTGGGACCCACCGCATGGCGGACGGGACCATCCTCCGGACCCTGCACTGGCCGCCCACGGGCGAGCCGTGGGCAGTGGTCCTCGTGGTGCACGGGCTGGGCGAGCATGGCGGGCGGTACGAGACCGTGGCCGAGGCGATGACCGGTGCCGGCATCGACACCTGGGCGTACGACCACCGTGGCAACGGCGGTTCCGGTGGCCCGCGCAACTGGGTGGAGCGCTGGTCCATCCTCCACGACGACCTGCAGGCGAGGCTTGAGGCCACGCGCGCGGCGGCACCCGGTCTGCCGGTGGTCATGTACGGCCACTCCATGGGCGGCCTCATCGCCACGGGCTACGTGCTCTCCGGGAAGGATCGGCCGCTGCCGGACCTCCTGGTCCTGTCCGCGCCGGGCCTTGAGTCCACGCTGCCGCAGTGGAAGAAGACGCTGGCGGCCACGCTGTCCGGGATCCTGCCGCGCATGAAGATCGTCAACGGACTGCCGGAGGGCGGCCTCTCGCGCGATCCCGAGGTGTCCCGCAAGGCGGACGCGGACCCGCTCTGCTCCAACAGCTCCACGGTCCGATTCGGCCACGAGGCGTTTTCCGAGCAGGCCCGCCTGCGCGTGCTGCTGCCCACCATCGACGCGATGCCAGTCCCCACCTACGTTCTCCACGGCGCGGCGGACCCCATCGTCCCCGCCGCGTCCAGCGAGGCGCTGGGCCGCAAGAAGGGCGTCACCCGCAGGCTCCACGAGGGCCTCCGCCACGAGTGCCACCACGAGCCGGAGCACGAGGCCGTCCTCGCCGAGGTGGTGGCCTGGATCCGCGCCAACGTCCCGTCTGCACCGCAGGTGTAGACTCCCGGCACAACTTCACATCCGCCTCCGGGGAGCGCCTCGTGCGCTGAGAGTGTGGCCCAGGCCACAGACCCGCGGAACCTGATCCGGTTCGTACCGGTGTAGGAAGCAGGCCCGCTCGAGTCAACGCCGTCCCCGGTCCCCGGAGACGGCGTTCGTGTGCTCGAGGAACCGCAGACCCGTGTCGTCATCGCTCCGCCGCCCCGCCACCGTCGCCGCCCTGCTGGCGCTCTCCGTGCTTGCCGCTGCGTGCGGCGGCAGCGCAGCGACACCGGCGCCCACCGAGGCCGCGGCCACGCCCGCCACGGTGCCCTCGGCCACGCCCGCCACGGTGCCCTCGGCCACGCCCGCCACCGCGGCGCCCACCGAAGCGCCCGCCACGCCCGCGCCTGCGTCCGTGACCGTCCGCCTGGCGCTGGACTGGACGCCCAACACGAACCACACGGGCTTCTACGTGGCGGACCAGGAGGGCTGGTACGCCGATGCCGGCGTGAGGCTTGAGGTCCTCCCGTACGGCGGCACGGCACCGGAGGCCGTCCTCGCCGCGCACCAGGCGGAATGCGGCATCTCCTTCCAGGACTCGCTGACATTCGCCGCCGCCGCCGGCGCGCCCGTGGTGTCCGTGATGGCCATCCTCCAGCACACGGCACAGGAGATCGCGGTCCTGGACAGCTCGTCCATCGAGCGGCCGAAGCAGCTGGACGGCAGGACGTACGCGGGCTTCGGCTACCCCAACGAGGTGCCCACGCTCCAGAGCGTCATCCGGGCCGACGGCGGCACGGGCACGTTCGACTCCGTGATGCTGGACACCGCCGCCTACGAGGCGCTCTACAACAGGCGCGCGGACTTCGTGATCACGTTCACGGCATGGGAGGGCATCGAGGCCGGGCAGCGGGGCATCGGCCTCCGCACCTTCAAGTTCACGGACTACGGCTTCCCGGACTTCTACCAGGTGGTCCTCGCGTGCGACCGTGACTGGCTGGACCGCGACCCCGCCACCGCCAGGGCGTTCGTCGCCGCCACCGTCCAGGGGTTCGAATACGCCACCGCGAACCCGCAGGACGCCGCCGCGAAGCTGATCGCCGCCAACCCGGGCGTCTTCGACGGGAACCCTGCACTCCCCGCGGAATCCGCGGTCTACATGGCCACGCAGGGCCTGCTGGTGGATGCGGCCGGCAAGGTGGGCACGCAGACCCTGGACGAGTGGACCGGCTACTCGAAGTTCCTGTACGAGCAGGGGCTGCTGGCGGACGCATCCGGCAACCCCCTGGCGCAGGCGCCGGACTACGCGTCGCTGTTCACGAACGACTTCCTGCCGTAGGCCGCCGGAGCGGACCCGAGCCACCGATGCGCGCACGCCTGCCCGCCCTGGCGCTCCTCGCGGCGATCCTCGTCGCGTGGGAGGTGTACGTGCGCGCGGCGAGCGTGGAGCCTGTGGTCCTGCCCGCGCCATCACGGATCGTGGGCGCGCTCATCCAGTTCCGCGCGGACGCGCTGAAGCACACGATCCCCACGCTCATCGAGACCGTGCTGGGGTTCGCGGTGGCGGTGGCGCTCGCCGTGGCCTCCGCGGCCGCCATGGACAGGGCGCCGGGCGTCCGCCGGGCGGTGGAGCCGCTCCTCGTGGTCTCCCAGACCATCCCGGTGGTGGCGCTCGCGCCGCTGTTCCTGCTCTGGTTCGGCTTCGGCCTCGCGCCCAAGGTGGTGGTGGTGGTCCTCGTGACCTTCTTCCCCATCGTGGTTGCGCTCCTGGACGGCCTCCGCTCGGCCCCGCCCGCGGCATCGGACCTGCTCCGCTCCTACGGCGCAACGGACGGCCAGGCGTTCCGCAAGCTCCGCTGGCCATCGGCGCTCCCGGCATTCTTCACCGGCCTGCGGATCTCCGTGGTGTACGCGGTGATCGGCGCGGTCTTCGGGGAGTACGTGGGCGCGCGCGAGGGCCTGGGGATCTGGATGCAGCTCTCGCAGAACAGCTTCCGCACGGACCTCGTCTTCGCCGCCATCCTCGTGACGTCCGTGCTCTCGCTCTCGCTCTACTGGCTGGTGGGGCTGCTGCGCCGTCTCGCGATCCCGTGGGCACCGGGCGTCCGGCGGGAGCCCTATCTCGAGGACCAGCCCTTCGCGTAGGCGCCGGGCCGCGTGATGGCAAACGGCGCAACGCAACCCCAACGCTGGGCGCACGCGTGCGATCATCCGGCCCACTCGCGAACCCCGCGCCCAGGCGCCAACACGCCCCGCAGCACTGGAGAGGTGACGCACCGTGGCCGACAGCCGCACGATCGTGTTCTTCCCGGAAGGCGCCTACGGGCCCACGAACAACTGCGTCGGCATCGGCAACGTGCTCAAGGCGCGCGGGCACCGCGTGGTCTTCATCGTGGAGGAGTCGTTCGCGGGCAACCTTGTGGCCAAGGGCTTCGAGGAGCGCCTCATGCGCCTGGGTCCGCCCCCCGCGGAGCCGGAGGTCCCGGGCCAGTTCTGGATCGACTTCATCCGCGACACGTCGCCGGTCTTCCGCAAGCCCACGATCGAGCAGCTGGGCGACTTCATCGCTCCCACGTTCCAGGCGCTCATCGACGGCGCCAAGTACGTCCACCCGCGCCTCCAGGAGATCATCGACGAGCTGGCGCCGGACACGATCGTGGAGGACAACGTCGTCAGCTTCCCCACGATCATGACCACCGGCAAGCCGTGGGTCCGGATCGTCTCCTGCAACCCGGCGGAGCTGAAGGATCCGCTCGTCGCGCCGTTCTCGTCCGGGTACCCGGCGGCGGACCGCGCGGCCTGGCCGGCGTTCCTTGACGAGGTCCGGCGCACCCACGGCGACATGTGGAACGACTTCGACGCGTTCTGCCGCGACATCGGGGCCGGCGGCCTCACCTGGGGTCCCAACGGCCCGGACTTCATGCACGAGTCGCCGTACCTCAACCTCTACTCGTACCCGCGCGAGGCGGACTACGCGCGCGCCGAGGCGCTGGCCCCCACGTGGCACCAGCTGGACTCCACGGTGCGCGCCGCGGACACCACGTGGGCGCTGCCGGAGCACCTGGCCAACCGCCCGGGCAAGCTGATCTACCTCTCGCTGGGCTCGCTGGGCTCCGCGGACGTGGGCCTGATGCAGCGCCTGGTGGACGTGCTGGGCCGGACGGAGCACCGCGTCATCGTGTCCAAGGGCCCGCTCGCGGACCAGATCACGCTCCACGACAACATGACGGGCGAGGGGTTCCTGCCGCAGCCGGCGATCCTCCCGCAGGTGGACCTCGTGATCACGCACGGCGGCAACAACACGGTCGTGGAGTCCTTCCACCACGGGAAGCCGATGGTGGTGCTGCCCCTCTTCTGGGACCAGGTGGACAACGCGCAGCGGGTGCACGAGACGGGCTTCGGGCGCCGGCTCTCCACGTACGGCTTCGAGGACGCGGAGCTCACGGGTGCCGTGGACGAGCTGCTGGCCGATGACGGGCTTGCCGTGCGGCTGGCCGCGGTGTCCGCGCGGATGCAGGCGACGGACGGGACCCGGCGTGCTGCCGAGCTCATCGAGCGGGTGGCCCTCACCGGCGCCCCGGTGACCCGGTGACCCGGTAGTGGCGCGAGAGGGAGCTGGGAGCTGGACCGGCCGATGACGATGCCTGACGAGAACCCGAGCGCGCGCCTGCGGGACCTGCTGTTCGCGGACCTGGCGCCGGGCCGTGCCGCGGAGGTGTTCGCGCGCGGCGGGGCCGCCACGGCGTTCATCGTGGACCTGGCGAGGGCGGCGTCGGTCGGTGACGCCCCGGCGGCGCTGCGGGCCATCTCCGTGACGCCGCCCGCGGAGCAGGAGACGCGCCTCTTCGCCCAGGCGTGGCACCTCGCGCGCCTCGCGGGCGTTGACCCGGGGTCTGCCTCCCGGCGGGTCCTGGGCGTGATCGTGGACATGCACACGGACGAGGGTCTGGACACGCTCGCCGGGTTCCTGGACGGGTCCGCGCGATACCTGAACTACAGCGGCGCGGGCGTGGTCTGGGAGGCGCCCGATGCCGAGGTGCGCCGCCGCGTGGACGATCTCCTGCTCGCCGGCGAGGAGGTCCTGCGGCTGACGGAGCCCATTGAGCCGCCCCGTCCTGCGGCCCCCGGCCACGGCGGGGCCATGATCTCCGTCATCACCCCCGGGGGCATCCACGTTGGGGCGGGCTCTGTCTACCACCTCTCCAACGACTCGCACGGCGGGCCGGTGATCTCGGCCGCGGGCAACCTCCTCGCCCTCCTCGTGGAACGCTCGATGGCCGGCCAGGGCTGACCTCCTCGCTCGCCCGGCCATCGCGCCGCACGGCTCGCTCGCGCTTCGCCATTCACCCCTGGATGGCCTTCGGGCCTGACCTGCCGCACCGGCCGCCGGATCCGCCGATTTGGCGGCGAGCCACGTGAGCTGCCTGCAGATCTCATTCGGTGGTGAATGGGCCGACCTGGGCCGCCGCTTGCGCAACCGCGGGCCCGGGCTGTTCGGCCTAGGGCTGCACCGGGCCACCGTGCACCTCCAGTGTGGGATGGCCCCTACAGCGAGTTTGACCGAACCCACGGATGGTCGCCGGGATCGCTCCTATCCGCGCTCCGCGCCAGCGGTGACGCTCTCGCCAGCGTCACCGCACGTCGTGACAGGCCGCCACGGGGGCTGCCGCCGCAACGCGCGCAAGGAGGCAGTACATGTTGCGCCGGTTGTCCGCCCTGGTGATCTCCGTGGCCGTGGTGGCAGGCGGGGTTGCGCCCACGCTGGGTGCCGTGGACGTCATCGCGCCGACCGTGAGCGGCCCGGTCCTCTCGCTGGACGCCGCCGTGCAGAACCGCTCGGTCAAGCTGTCTGTCACTGCCACCGATCCCAGCCGCATCAGTGACGTTGAGTACCGCTGGGACACGGCCCCCTGGATGCCCATGCACCCGGTGGACGGTGCCTTCGGTGGCACCACGGAAGCCGCGACGGTTGTGGCGCCGGGCCGGGAGGCACAGGTGGTGGACGTGGCCGTGGGCTCTCAACACGCGTGTGCCGCGCTCGCCGACGGATCCGCCTGGTGCTGGGGTGCTGCGACAAACGGCGCGCTGGGCATCGGACTGTACGACGATGGGTCGCTTCCGGTCAGGCTCTACCCGGTGCGTGCGGCTGGCATCAGCGGCGCCGTGGCGGTTGCTGCGGATCACACCACCAACACCGGGTACTCCTGCGCGCTGCTCGGCCACGGCGGGGCCATGTGCTGGGGCAACGGCACGCTCCTCCCAACCGTTGTCCCGGGCGTGGCGGACGCGGTGGGCCTTGACGTGTCAGGGGCCTCCGCGTGTGCGGTCTCGTCCACGGGGGCCGTCAGCTGCTGGTCTGGACTTGGCGCGCCCACGCCGGTCGCTGGCCTCCCGGAGGCCGTGGAAATCTCGGGAGACTGTGCGGTCACCGCGGACACGGAGGTCTGGTGCGGACTGCGGAGCACCCCCAGCCGCTTCGGCGGCACGCTGACGGGCGTGCACCACCTCAGCACTGGTGGGTCCCACCGGTGCGCCCTGCTCCAGGACTCGACGGTCATGTGCTGGGGCGCGAACGACTTCGGGCAGCTTGGCGACGGCACCACCACCTCGAGGGCTGAGCCCGTGGCGGTGCTGGCCGCCTCCGGGGAGCCCCTGACCGGCGTCGTGGACGTGGGTGCCGAGGGCGGCGGCTCCTGCGCGGTGATGGGTGACGGCACATCCTGGTGCTGGGGCTCGTCCGCCACGTTCGACGCGTCCGGCCGGCTCGCAGGCAGCTCCGTGCCGGTGCTGAGGCCCGGCGTCTCGCGGGGCCACGCCATCGCGGGCAACGGCGCGACCTGGTGCGTCACGGATGTGGCCGGCAGCCTGGTCTGCTGGGGCAGTGGCAATGTCGGCCAGCTGGGCGATGGGTCGAGCCTGGGGATCAACCCCGATGTCTCCGGAGCACCGCCCGTCACCGTGGCGATGGACGGGATCGGCTCCATCGCCACCAGCGGCGCCCACACGTGTGCCGCGGATGCCGGCGGCCAGGTCTGGTGCTGGGGCGCAGACTCGGGCCTGGGCATGGTCGGCGCGGGCCCGGTGAAGTCGTACTGGCCGTATCCGCACGCGGCTGTTGCGGGAGTGGCAGGGGCGACCAGGGTGTCGGTGGGCTCCTATGGCTCGTGCGCGCTCCTGGCGACGGGCGGCATCAGCTGTTGGGGCCAGTACCCGGGCGACGGGTCCGGGTCAGCCACGACGGCGGTCGCCGTGAGTGGGATCGGGGCGGACTCGGTCGCCGCCATCGGCGTCGCCCGAGGGAACCAGTCCGCGTGCGCCCTCCTGGCCGATGGGGCGGTGGTCTGCTGGGGCGCCAACGGCAGCGGACAGCTGGGTGACGGGACCACCACCGGGTCCGGCGTGCCGGTGGCCGCCCTGGGGATTGGCGGCGACAACCCGCATGCGACGTCAATCGCCATCTCGCCGGGCCTGGAGGGCCAGGTGTGCGCCCTGCTGGACGGGGGGGCGGTTGCCTGCTGGGGCGCCGGGACGCTCGTGCCCACCACGGTGGCGGGCATGGACGACGCGGTGGACCTTGCCGCGACCGGTGCCGGCGTCTGCGCCGTCCGGAGCGCCGGCACGGTGGCGTGCTGGTCCGGCATGGATGCCACCGGGGCCACGCTCGTCCCCGGCCTGACCGGTGTGGTGGCCATCGCTGCCGGTGGCTCCGTGGGCAACCCCTTCATGTGCGCGGTGCTCGACACCGGGCGCGTCATGTGCTGGGGCTACAACAACTTCTGGGTGCTGGGAAACGGGCCACATGCAGCAAGTGGCGCGCCTTTGCTGGTCCCCGGCGTCGCCGGCGCGGTGGACGTGACGGCCGGGATGGAGAACGTGGCCTGCGCACAGCTCGTGGATGGCACGGCCAGGTGCTGGGGCGACGCCCGTTCGAGTGCGCTCGGGGACGGGTCCTACTCAATCTCGAGGGGATTCGCTGCGCCCGTCCGTGGCCTCCCGGGCCCGCTGTCCGTGGGCGACCACCTGCTGTGTGTTCGCGCCACGGACGCCGCCGGCAACCGGTCAGGTGAGACGGACTGCACCACGCTCACCGTGGAACCTCCGGACCTGGAGGCTCCCGGGGTCTCGTCGTTCACGAGCGCGGAGGCGAGCCCCACCTCCGGCGTCTCGCCGGAGTTCACCCTTGCGCTCACCGAGCCCGTCAGCGGCGTTGGTCCCCTGGACTTCGCGAACGCCGGCTCCGCCACCGGCTGCACCTTCGCGCCGGACGCCGGTGCCGGTGCCACGATCACGGTCCAGGTGACCGGCTGCTCGGCGACCGGCACGCTCCAGCCCCGCCTGCTGGCGGGATCCGTGGCCGATCCGTCGGACAACGCCGGGCCTGCAGCGGACGTGGATGCCTCCACCACGCTGGTCCTTGACCGCGAGGCGCCCGTGTTCGACACGGCCACGGGAGTCTCGATCCGCACGGGCCTTGGGCTCGCAACTGCCGCCGCCACGTCCGTGGTCCCGGTTGCGGTTGGCTGGGCGGCCACGGACGTCCAGGGTGCGGTGTCGTACACGCTGGCCCGCTCGATCAACGGCGGGGCGTGGGCGGCGGTCGCACTCCCGTCCACCGCGACGACCTCGCTCGCCACCACGGTTCCCTCCACGGGCACGGTGGCGTTCCGGGCCACCGCATGCGACAACGCAGGCAACTGCACGAACTCGGAGACCGGCACGCTCCGCGCCTCCATCGTCCAGCAGTCCAGCGCCGCGGTCACCTGGACCGGGGCCTGGACGGCGGGCACGGGCGCAACGTTCTCCGGCGGCTCCACCAGGTACGCCACCGCCAGGGGCGCGAGCGCCACCTTCAGGGTGACCGGGCGATCCGTGGCCCTCGTGACCCAGCGTGCCCCCGCCAGCGGCTACGCGTGGATCTACGTTGACGGCGCAGTCACACCCGCAGCGAAGGTCAGCCTCACGCGGAGCCCGGCCCAGCCGCGCTTCATCGCCTGGCAGATGACCTGGGCCACATCGGGCACCCACACCATCAGGGTCTGGGTGGCCGGCACCGCCGGGAAGCCGCGAGTGGACGTGGACGCCTTCGTGGTCATCAAGTAGGGCCGCGCAACGCGCGAGCCACTCGCCGTGCACGAGGGGCCCCGGGCCGCCACGCAGGCACCCGGGGCCTCACGATGTCCACTGCAGACACGCTCACCGGCCCGCACCCCGCACTGCGGCCCCCGGCCCGCCATTCACGCCTGAATGGCCTTCGGGCCCGACCCGCAGAGTGGGCCGCCGGATCCGTCGATTTGGTGGCGAGCCACGTGGGCTGCCCGCCGATCTCATTCGGTGGTGAATGGGCGGACCCAACCGGCCGTCCGTCGCGCGGGGTGGTTTCGGCTGGCAGCAGAACGCCCGGCTGACGCACAATCCCGGCCCGGGCGAGGAGGCCGCCCCCTGTGAGGGAGCACCGCCGCGGAGCGCCATCGCAAGCCACTCGAGTGACGGAGACGCTGCACCCCGTGAAGACGTACCAGCAGTTCATCGGCGGCCAGTGGGTTGACTCGGCGTCCGGTGAGACGCAGCCCGTTGAGAACCCGGCGGTCTACGAGACCATCGCCCACGTCCCGGCGTCCGGGCAGGAGGACGTCAACCGCGCCGTTGATGCCGCCGGCGTCGCGTTCGAGGAGTGGAGCCTCACCACGCCGCAGACCCGCAGCCTCGCGCTGCTCAAGGTGGCGGATCTCCTGGACGCCAACGCGGACGAGATCGGCCGCCTCGAGAGCCTCCAGACCGGCAAGCCGGTCCAGGCCGCCATCGACGAGATGGGCGTGGCCAGCGACCTCTTCCGCTTCTTCGCCGGCGCCGCGCGCGTCATGGACGGCCTCGCGGTCAGCGAGTTCGTGGACGGCAAGACCAGCATGATCCGCCGTGACCCGGTGGGCGTGGTCGCCTCCATCGCGCCGTGGAACTACCCGCTGTACATGGCCGCCTGGAAGCTGGGCCCGGCGCTCGCCACCGGCAACACCTGCGTCCTCAAGCCCGCCAGCCGCACCCCGCTCTCCGCGCTCAAGTTCGCGGAGGTGGTCAGCGAAGCGCTCCCGGCCGGCGTCCTGAACGTCATCACGGGCTCAGGTGGCAGGATGGGCGATCTCCTCGTGGGCCACCCCAAGGTCCGCATGGTCTCCATCACCGGCGACACCGCCACCGGCAAGCACATCGCCGAGGTTGCCAGCGGCTCCGTCAAGCGCCTGCACCTGGAGTTGGGCGGCAAGGCCCCGGTCATCGTCTACGACGACGCGGACCTGGAGCTCGTCGCGGACACCCTCCGCTTCGCCGGCTACTGGAACAGCGGCCAGGACTGCACCGCGGCCTGCCGCGTCATCGCCGGCCC
>CAIYZX010000337.1 GCA_903930745.1 uncultured Chloroflexota bacterium
AGCCGCGCGAAGAGCTGCCGGTGCACCTTCGCCATCGTGGGCGCGGTCTCACCGGAGCCCATGATCACGAGCACGCCCGCCTGCCCGCTCACGCGAAGAACCCGTCCGTGACCATCTTCACCAGCACATCCGCCACTTCGTCCGGGTGCTGCGCATGGATGTCGTGGTCGCCGATGATCGGCCGGAGGCGCGCGTTCGGCAGCTCCGCGAGCGCGCCCGCGGCCCGCGGATCGTCCGCCTGGGCGGGCAGCAGCAGCACCGGGACGCGGACGCCGGGGTAGATCGCGGTTGGCCGGTGGTCGAACATCCCGCGCAGCACCCTGATGTGGCGCTCGTACGTGAGCCACGGGGCGATGGTGCCGTCGCCGCGGACCTCGAAGTTGGCGAGCGAGCCGCGGATCCCGGCCTCGGGCCAGTCCGGGTGCGCGCGGCGGATCCAGCCCTCCATCTCCGTGAACGGGCGTCCCTTCAGGCGCGGCGGCGCCAGCCGGGCCTCGCACGCCTCCCAGGACGGGAACGCGGTCCCGGGCTCGAACCAGCCGCCGTCCACGCACGCCACGCCGCGGACCAGCTCCGGGTGCCGATGGGCCAGCTCCAGCACCACGTTGCCGCCCCAGGACTGGCCGGCGATCACGGGCCGGTCCAGCGCCAGCCCGCCGGGGCCGATCAGCGCGGCCAGGTCCGCCGCAACCGTGGGCACGTCGTACGGGTCGTCCGGCTTGGAGGAGCGGCCGTGGCCCCGCTGGTCCACCGTGACCGCTGCGTACCCGCGCTCCACGAGCGCCTCCGCGACCCCATCCCAGAGTCGGGCGTTGGACGCGAGCCCGTGCACGAGCACGAAGACGGGCCGGCCGGCCTCCTGGCGTCCCCACAGGTCGGCGGCCAGCTCCACGCCGGGCGCGACAGGGACGAGCTGGGTCTCCACGCCCCCATTGTGCGCCACCGGGCGATTTCGCCCCCGGGACGTGGCCGGCCCCCGGTCGGGTCACGCTCCGACCGGGGGCCGAGGAGGCGGCCTGTCGGCCGGCGACCGGAGCATCGCCCCCATGGCCTTTCGAGAAGGTTATGGCCCTTGGCCCGGCAACTCGTGCGCATGGGGAGTTGCGCCGCGCATGGCCGATGTGCCATACCGGCACCGGAGGTGACGCATGAAGGCAGCCGGCAAGGTCATCGTCGTCACGGGGGCTGGAAGCGGGATGGGGCGCGAGATCGCGCTCGAGCTGCTCCGGCGCGGCGCGAAGGTGGCGGGCCTGGACATCAATCCCACGTCGCTCGGGGAGACCGCCGCGCTCGCCAAGGCGGGCGACCGGTTCGCGACGTTCACCGCGAACATCGCGGACAAGGCCGTCGTGGAGGCGCTGCCCGCCCAGGTCGCCGGGGCGCTTGGCCCGGTGGACGGCATCGTCAACTGCGCGGGCATCATCCAGCCGTTCGTGAAGCTCGCGGATCTCGAGTACTCGGCCATCGACCGCGTCTTCGGCGTCAACTGGCTGGGCACGCTGTACATGACGAAGTCATTCCTGCCCGGACTCAAGGGCCGGCCGGAGGGCCACATCGTCAACATCTCGTCCATGGGCGGGTTCCTGCCGGTGCCGGGCCAGACGATCTACGGGGCCTCGAAGGCGGCGGTCAAGCTCCTGACCGAGGGTCTGCACAGCGAGCTCGCGGGCACCTCCGTCCACGTGACGGTGGTGTTCCCCGGTGCCGTGGCCACGAACATCTCGGCGAACTCCGGTGTCGCCATTCCGGGCGGGGCCGCAGCGGAGGAGGCGGCGAGGAAGTACAGGCCGTACCCGGCGGACCGAGCGGCGCGCGACATCGTCGATGGCATGGAGGCCAACGCCTACAGGGTGATGGTGGGCTCTGACTCCAGGCTCATGGACCGCCTCTACCGGCTGAACCCCCGGCGCGCGGCGGGCTTCATCGCGAAGC
>CAIYZX010000338.1 GCA_903930745.1 uncultured Chloroflexota bacterium
CGCCACGAAGACGCCCGTCATGCCCACTTCGAGGATCAGGAAGGAGATCATGTACTCCTTGACCCGGTTCTGAATGGGGCTGAACGAGGCGAGGATGGAGATCCAGGTCAGCGTGGTGGTCAGGACCACCAGCACCATGGCCAGGCCGTCAACGCCCACCTTGTAGGAGATGCCGAACATGTCGATCCAGGGGACGGACTCCGTCCACTGGAAGGCGGCGTCCTTGGCGTTGAAGCCGATGAGCAGGACGAGCGACACCACCCATGCCACCAGCGCGGTGCCGAGGGCCATGTAGCGGGCCTGGTTGGGCTTGGACCCGTCCGTGAACGCGATCAGGACCGCGCCGATGAGCGGGATGAAGGTGACCAGCGTCACGAGCGGGACGCCGGAGAGCGAGCTCAGGTCGATCATCGCGGCTGCCCCACGATCAGGAGGAACGAGCCGGCCATGACCAGCAGTCCAACGGCGATGCCGAGCGCGTAGTTCTGCACGCGCCCGGTCTGGATCCTCCGCAAGCCTCCGCCTGCGTCCCTGGTCAGGGCGCCAACGCCGTTCACGGTGCCGTCCACGATGGTCCGGTCGAACCACCAGAGGAACGCCGCCACACGGCCGCCAACGCGGATCCAGAGGAGGTCGTTCAGCTCGTCGAACCACCACTTGTTCAGCGAGCCGCGATAGAGGAACTTGGTGAGGCCGTTCCTGCCGGCGATCGCGTCAACCTTCGCCTGCGCCACCGGGCGCTTGAAGGCGCCGAAGAGGTAGACGCCAACCGAGAGGCCGATCGCCGCGACGGCGACGGAGGCGAGGACGAGGATCCCGTCGATGCCCGCGAGGTTGAACGCCTCGGGGGTGCCGTGGAGGAAGTGCTCGGACTCCTCGAAGACCGGCTCCAGCCACGAGGCCAGCAGGCCCTCCTGGCCGATGAAGATGCCGCCGCCGAGCACGAGACCCAGCAGGAGGGAGGGGATCGCAAGGAGGATGAGGGGCAGGGTCATCTGCCACGCGGACTCGTGGACGTTGGGCTCCACCTTGGGGTCAACCCGCGACGTCCCGTAGAACGTCTTGCCCATGAGCCGCCACATGTAGAACGCGGTCATCATCGCCACGACGATGCCGATGGCCCAGACCCAGGTGAAGCCGTACTTGAACGCCTCGCCCAGGATCTCGTCCTTCGAGAAGAAGCCCGCGAGCGGTGGGATGCCCGCGATCGCGATGGTGCCGATGAACATCGTCCAGTGCGTGATGGGGATCTTGCGCCAGAGCGCGCCCATCCGGTTCATGTCCTGCTCGTCGTGAACCGCGTGGATCACGGAGCCGGAGCCAAGGAAGAGCAGGCCCTTGAAGAAGCCGTGTGTCATCAGGTGGAAGATGGCCGGGATGAAGGCGCCCACGCCCAGCGCCGCGAACATGTAGCCCAGCTGGCTGAGCGTGGAGTACGCGAGGACGCGCTTGATGTCCGTCTGCGTGAAGGCGATCGACGCAGCCATGAGGGCGGTGAAGATGCCGATGGCGGCCACGATCACCATCGCGTCCTGCGCGTGCGCGAAGAGCGGGTTGGCGCGGGCCACGAGGTAGACGCCCGCGTTCACCATCGTGGCTGCGTGGATGAGGGCGGACACCGGGGTGGGGCCCTCCATCGCGTCCGGGAGCCAGACGTGGAGCGGGAACTGCGCGGACTTGCCCATGGCGCCGCAGAAGACCAGCAGCGCGGTGATCGAGAGCGGGATCACGTTGTGCGCGCCGGGCTCGATCATCTTCGTCAGGGACTCGGCGATGTTCATCGTGCCTGTGTTCACGAAGATCGCCATGATGCCGAGGGCGAAGCCCACGTCACCCACGCGGTTGACGATGAACGCCTTCTTCGCGGCGAGGGCCGCAGACCGCTTGTGGTACCAGAAGCCGATGAGGCTGTACGACGACAGGCCCACCAGCTCCCAGCCGGCGAAGACCAGGACCCAGCTGCTGGCCAGCGAGAGGACCAGCATGGAGAACATGAACAGGTTGAGGTAGGCGAAGAAGCGCCAGGTGGCCTTGTCGTGCGCCATGTACCCGATGGAGTAGATGTGCACGAGCATGCCGATCGTGGTGACCACGACCAGCAGCGCCGCGGTGAGCGCGTCCACGTGGAAGCCCAGGTCCACGGAGAAGGAGCCGGCGGGGATCCACGTCCAGAGCTTGACGTCCAGGCCGTGCTCGCCGAAGGGCTCCGCGTGGGTCAGGGCGCCCGCCGCCACGTACATGGCGATCAGCCAGACGATGACCACGGCGGTCACCGGGACGATCTCGGACGCCCAGCGCCCGAAGGTCATCATCAGCCGGCGCCCGAAGAGGGCGCTGAACGCGAAGCCCAGGATGGGCAGGAGCGGGATGAGCGGGATCAGGGTCTCGTACATCGTTCGCGCCGCCTACTGCCGCATCGCGTCGTACTCGTCGACGAGCGGTGTCTTCTTGTTGCGGTAGATCGCGATGACGATGGCCAGGCCCACGGTCGCCTCGGCGGCAGCAGCCGCCATGACGATGAGCGCGATCACCGACGCGTCAACCTTGAGGGACAGGCTGAACGCGCCGAACGCGATGACCGCAAGGTTCACCGCGTTGAGCATCAGCTCGATGGACATCAGCATGCTGATCGCGTTGCGGCGGGCCAGGAAGCCGAAGGAGCCGATCGCGAACAGGATCCCGGAGAGGACAAGGTAGGCGTCCAGGCTCTGGGAGATGTTGCTCATGAAGCTCAGCATCAGTCGTTCCCCCGCTCGCGCTTGGCGAGGAAGACGCCGCCGATCACCGCGGCGAGGAGCAGGACGCTGACAACCTCGAAGGGGAGGACGAACTTCTCGAAGAGGCGCTTGGCCAGGGTCACCGTGTCCGTCCAGTTCACCGTGTCCGTGGTGGACCAGTTCGTGGAGAGCACCACCACCGCGATCAGGATCGCGAGGAGGATGGACGCGATGCCGGCCGGGACGGCCTGGGAGTGGAAGACCAGCGAGCGGGGGCCGGACTTCGTCTGCGTCAGCATGATCGCGAAGAGCACCAGCACGCTGATCGCGCCGATGTACACGAGCACCTGGGTCGCAGCCACCACCGGGGCGCCCGCCAGGACGTAGATCCCGGCGAGGGCGGCGAAGGCGATGATCATCGCCAGGCCGCTCCGGATGATGTCCCGCATCACCACGACCGCCAGCGCTCCGACGAGCATGACGGCGGCAAAGGTCAGGAAGAGCAGGTCACCCCAGCTGATGCCGAGCAGCGGGATCGTCTCAGGCAGCGTCACGCGTCCCTCTCAGCGTTCGTGCGTGAGCGAGGCGGGGAGGACGGGGAGCATCCGGCCCTGGTCGATCAGGCGACCCTCGGCCCTCGCTCGCTCCGCCCAGTCGCGCTCGCGACGGATGTAGCTCATCTCCGTCTCACGCTCAACGGAGGCCAGCGCGAGCAGATCGATCAGCGGCTCTTCGCGGCTGACGTGGGCAAGCTCGAACTGGTCGCTGTCGCGGACGGCGTCGTACGGGCACGCATCGACGCAGATGCCGCACAGGATGCAGCGGCTCTCGTCGACTTCGTACTTCTGGAGAATGCGCGGCTTCGGCATGAGCGCACCCGTGGGGCACGTCTCGGCGCACCGGCCGCAGGACACGCAGGGCGTGTCGTTGAGGCTCATGTCGAGCGGCGTCGTCACCAGGGTGTCGAAGCCGGTCCGCATGAAGTCGTAGCAGGCCGCGCCCACCACCTCGGAACAGACGTTGGCGCAGCGGCCGCAGTCGATGCACCGTGCGGGCTCGCGGAGGATGAACGCGTGGCTGTCGTCGCGCACGTAGTCGTGGTTGACGCCCGTGAACCGGTTCTCGGTCACCGAGCGGTAGCCCGCACCCTGGTGGAAGCCCTTGTCGAGCGTCCGCAGGGTGGTGCCGTACTCGATGCCCAGGCGGCGCAGGTCGCAGAACCCGATGGCCTCGCAGGTGCACTGGAGGCAGCGGGTGGACTCGGCGATGGCCTCGTCGCGGGTGTACGGGATCTCGTACTCGATGTAGTTGGTCCTCGCGACCTCGAGCTCGAGCGCCTTGAGGCGGTAGCGCGGCTCCTTGACCTCGCCGGTGAACGGCACGATCGAGAGGAACTCCGGCTGCGGCTCCGCCAGGGTCTGGCGGGTGCGGATCGCGGAGAGGTCGTTGCCCTTGAGGTACGCGTCAACCGCGTACGCGGCGCGGCGGCCCTCGGCGATCGCCTGGACCACGGTGGCCGCGCCGATCCGGACGTCGCCGGCGGCGAAGACACCCGGGCGGGCGGTCTCGAAGGTGACGGCGTCCGCCTGCAGGCGCTTGTTGCGGGTGGCGGTGACGCCGGAGCTACCGCCGCCGATCCAGCGCAGGTCCGGGCCCTGGCCGATGGCCAGGAGGACGCGGTCGCAGGGGATGGTGAACTCTGTGCCCGGGGCGGGCTCGGGGCGACGGCGCCCGGAGGCGTCGGGCTCGCCCAGCTGCATCCGGATGAACTCGATGCCCTCGACCTTGCCGCTCGCGCCCTTGATGACGCGGGTGGGGCCGGCCTGGAAGATCGCCTGGACGCCTTCCTCGAGGGCCTCGTGGACCTCGGAGGCTGCGGGCATGTCCTTCATGTCGCGCCGGTAGACCAGCGTGACCTCGGGGCTGCCCTGGCGGACGGACGTTCGGACGCAGTCCATCGCCGAGAAGCCGCCGCCAACCACCACCACGCGCGCCTTGTCGTGGCCCGGGTAGGGCAGGCCGAGGGTGGCGGTGCGGAGGTAGTCCAGGCCGTCGATGACGCCGTCCGCGTCCTCGTCCGGGATGCCCAGCTTGTTCGTGTCGTAGCAGCCGATGGCCACGAGGACGGAGTCGAAGCCCTGGTTCTGCAGGTCGTCGAGGCTGAAGTCCCTGCCCAGCTCGCTGTTGCACTGGACCTTGCCGCCGAGGCGCGTGACGGCCTCGTAGTCCGCCTCGAGGACCTCCACCTTCGGCAGGCGGTACTGCGGGATGCCGTAGCGGAGCATGCCGCCCGGCGCCGGGTCCTTCTCGAAGACGGTCACATCGTGGCCGGCCAGGAGCAGGTAGTAGGCGGCGGACATGCCGGCCGGGCCGGAGCCGATGACGGCGGCGCGGCGGCCGGACGGGGCCTGGCGCTCGAACGGCAGCGGGGGCTCCACGCCCTCGTCGCGCATGGCGCGGAGGACCTGGTCGCCGGCGTACCGGTGGCTGTCGCGGATGGCGATCGCCTCGTCCACCTCGTCACGCCGGCAGTGCTCCTCGCACGGGGCGGGGCAGACGCGGCCAAGGACGCTGGGGAACGGGATGGTGCGCTTGAAGATCCGGACGGACTCGCGCCAGTTGGCCTCGGCGTTCGCCTTGAGGAAGCCCGGGATGTCGATGTGGCTCGGGCACTTGTTCTGGCACGGCGGGAGGCAGTACGCGTTGTGGTCCGAGAAGATGAGCTCGAGGTTCGTCCTGCGGATCCGGCGCAGCTCGTCCGTCTGCGTCTGGACCTTCATCCCCGCCTCGGCGTTGCGGGAGCAGGAGATCGGCGGGACGGCCTCGCCCTCAACCTCCACCACGCACATGCGGCAGGCGCCGAAGCCCGGGAGCTTGGGCTCGTAGCAGAGCGTGGGGATCTCGATCCCGTTGTCGCGGCAGACCTCGAGGATCGTCTGGCCCTCGAAGCCCTCGATCACGCGTCCATCCACCTCGAGGCGGATGCGCGGCGTGCTCTGCGGGCGCTGCGGCGACTGGGTGGTGATGAGGCGCTCTGCGAGCGAGTCCTCGCGGGGTGTGACGGTGTCGAAGACGGCCGGGGTGTCCGGGCGGACCTCCCGATTGCGCTCGATGGGGGCGTCGGTGCGCTCGATGAGGTCTGCCATCAGCGGGATCCCTGGCTGCCCGCGCCCATCGCGATCGGCATGCAGACGCCGGCCGGACACTGGGAGCGGAGGAGGTGGGCATCGACCTCGTCACGGAAGTGCGTCATCGCGCTGGTGAAGGCCAGCGTGGCGAGGCGCTCGTGATCGCACAGCCCGGAGGCGGCGATGTCGTGGGCGAGGTCTGTCATCAGGTTGGCGTCGCCGGCGCGGGGGTTGCCCGCGGCGATCCGGTCGCCGATCTCCGAGAGGCGGCGAAGGCCGATCCGGCAGGGGATGGACTTGCCGCACGCGGAGTCCGCGGCGAACCGCGTCAGGAGCCGCGCGAGGTCCACGACGCAGGCCCGCTGGTCCACGAGGGTCACGGAGCCGGAGCCGATCGTGGCGCCGGCGGCCTTGAGCGCGCCGGCCTCGAACGGGGTGTCCAGGGCGCTCGCCGGGACGAAGCCGCCGGTGGAGCCGCCCACGAGGACCGCCTTCACCGCGTCCGGCTTGCCGCCGGCCAGGGTGACGAGCTCGCGGAGCGGGGTGCCCATCGGGACCTCCGCCACGCCGCCCTGCGGACCGCGGAGCTGGACCAGCATGGTGCCGGCCGCACCGTTGGCGCCCGCCTTGCGGTAGGCGTCTGCGCCCTCGCGCACGATCCAGGGGACGGCGGCGAGGGTCTGGACGCCGTGGACCAGGGTGGGCTTGTCGAACAGGCCGCGCTCCGTGGGATACGGCGGGACCTGGTCCGGCTGGGCCCGCTTGCCCTCCAGCGCCCGGATGAGCGAGGTCTGCTCGCCCAGCATGTAGGAGCCCTGGAGGCCGCGGACCGTGACCGTGATCCGGTAGCCGGAGCCGCACGCGTCGTCGCCCAGGAGGCCCGCCTCCTCGGCGGCGCCAACGGCACCCTCGAGGCGGCTGACGGCGGCGGCGTCCTCGCCGCGCACCACCAGGATCGCGTCCGTGGCACCGGTGGCGAAGGCCGCGATCGCGAGACCCTCGATGACCGCGTAGGGGTCTGCGGCGAGGAGCGCCGCGTCCGTGTGGACGGACGGGTCCGCGCCGTAGCCGTTGGCGATGACGTAGCGCTGGGAGACCGGGCTGTTCGCCACGGCGCGCCACTTGTCGGCGGCGGAGTGCCCGGCGCCGGTGCGACCGCCCAGGTTCGCCTCGCCCACGGTGGCCGTGGTGAGGGTGGCGCCGTCACGGACGGCCTTCTTGAGGCCCTCGAAGGCGCCGGCCTTGACGGCGGCGTCCAGGTCCGCCGGGTCGGCCCCAAGGGCGCCGGCGCGACCGGTGAGGACCTTCGCCCAGCCGGCGGGGGTCGTGAGGAAGGTCATCAGTGCTTCCCCCCAAGGCCCAGCGCGGCATCCAGGCGGGCGTTGAACGCGGCCTCGGCCACGGCGTGCGCCTGGCCGGCGGGCGGGGCCGTGACGACGGCCGGCGGCTCGAAGCGGAGGTGGCGGTACGAGGTGGCGGTGCCGTAGATCTGCGCGTACCAGGCGCCGGTCACGCGGGACACGTGCTTGAGGGCGGCCACCGGGAGGTAGCCGTACTCGGCCTGGATCTCGTCGAGGACCTGGAGCATGTTCGCCGGGTTCCAGTCGTGCGCCTCGAGGATCGCGTCCACCGGGCCGACGTCGATGCCGTCAAAGCGCTCGTACGCCGCATCGGCCACGGGGCGGCCGGACCGGCGAAGCGCGGACTCCTCGCGGCGCTCGCCGTACGTCTCCTGGGGTCCCCAGTGGACGTGGAAGCGGCCCTTGGTGTCCACGCCGCCCATGTCGATGCACTCGACGGGGCAGGCCTGGGCGCACTGGAAGCACGTCTCGCACTTGAGCGTGCCGTGCTCGTCGTAGAGGAGCTGCAGGCGGCCACGGAACTTGGGGGCCACGTCGTAGCCCTGCTCCGGGTAGCGGATGGTTGCCTTGGGCTGGAAGAACCGCCGCAGGGTCAACCCCATGCCGCGGACGATGCCCATGCCGGGGATCGTGGTCATCGGTCGCTCACAGGCTCTTGACGACGACGATCGCCGCCGCGGTGACGAAGAGGTTGAGAAGCGCCGCCGGGAGCAGCCACTTCCACGCGAACCCCATCAGCTGGTCGATGCGGACGCGGGGCAGCGTGCCGCGCATCCAGACGAAGACGAAGACGAAGGCGAAGGCCTTGATGAAGAACCAGGTGATGCCGGCGACCCACGGCAGGTTCACGTAGCCGATGAAGCCCAGGAGGCCGATCGCCACCACGTTGAAGAGCAGGAAGCCGATGAGCAGCGCCTGCCAGGCCGGGCGGCCGTTGCGCATGAACGCGAGGCCGAAGAGGACCACGAGGACCGGCGGGATCAGGCCGAGCGCCAGCAGGAGGCCGATGCCCAGGGTGCCCAGCTCGAAGTGGATGGTCCCCAGCGGCGCCTGGCCGAAGAAGCGCAGGACCGCGTTGATGTCCAGGGGGGCGTGCCAGGCGCCGAAGAAGAACGTGGTCATCAGCGCGGACACGATGAAGACGTTCACGTACTCGGCGAAGAAGAGGAAGCCGAACCGCATGCCCGAGTACTCGGTGGCGAAGCCCGCCACGATCTCGGAGTCCGCCTCGGTGAGGTCGAACGGGGTGCGGTTCGCCTCGGCGATGCCGGCGATGAAGAAGATCAGCGCGCCCAGCGGCTGGCGGAAGATCCACCAGTTCCAGAAGCCGTCGCCCTGCTGGAGGCCCAGCGTGTAGACGTTCATGGTGCCGGCGAGGAGGATCAGGCCCACCACCGAAAGGGTGAGCGGGATCTCGTAGCTGACCACCTGGGCGGCGGAGCGGAGGCCGCCGAGCAGCGAGTACTTGTTGAACGAGGACCAGCCCGCGAGGAGCAGGCCCACCACCGTCATCCCGCCGATGGAGAACATGTACAGGATGCCGATGTTGAACTTCATGCCCACGAGATCCGGGCCGAAGGGCAGGACCAGGAAGGTCATGACGCTGGTCAGGAAGACGATCACCGGGGCCCAGGTGAAGACCAGGCGGTCCGCCGCGTTCGGGCTGAAGTCCTCCTTGGAGAGCACCTTCAGACCCGCGACCACGGAGTGGGCGGCACCCGCCGGACCAACGCGGTCCGGGCCCACACGGAGGTTCATGAAGGCGATGACCTTCAGCTCCATGTAGATGATGATGAACGCGGCCGGGATGCTGAACAGCAGGATGCCGGTGATCGCGAGCAGGAACCGTCCGATCGGGAGGTTGGAGCTCACCAGGTTGACCAGCCAGGGGCCAACCCAGAGGCCGATCGCCACGGTGAGGAGGGGGCCGCCCACGAAGAGCAGCACGAGCAGCGGGACGACCACCTTGCCGGTGAGCGTCATGTTGCTCCAGGTTCGATTGAGCGTCGTCATCGTCGTCGGCCTACTTGTCGATGCCGCCCATGACCGGGTCAAGCGAGGCCATGACGGCCATCGTGTCCGCGATCAGGTTGTCCTTCATGAGCACGCCCACCAGCTGCATGTTCACGAACGAGGGGTCGTGGATCTTCATGCGGAAGGGCTGGTCGGTGCCGTCTGAGATCACGTACGTGCCATAGAGGCCACGCGGCGCCTCGACGGCGGCCCATGCGCGGCCCGGGCGCGGGCGCATCAGGCGCGGGAGCCGCGCCATGACCGGTCCGTCCGGCATGTTGTGGAGGCACTGGTCGATGATCCGGATGCTCTGCTTGACCTCCTCGAGGCGGATCAGGTAGCGGTCGAGCGAGTCGCCCCCGCCCTTCTGTCCGCGCACCGGGACGTCGAACTCCAGCTCCGGGTAGACGCTGTACGGGTGAGCCCGGCGGACGTCGAAGGGGACGCCGGCGGCGCGGAGGTTGGGGCCGGTCACGGCCATCCGCATCGCCAGGTCCGCATCCACGCGGCCGATGTCCCGCATGCGCCGGACGAAGATCTCGTTCTCGTTCAGCAGGCCGATGTTGGCCTCGTGCTGCTTGAGCGCCCGGCTCATCCAGTCGCCCACGCGGCTCAGGAACTCGTGGTTGAGGTCGCCGTTCACGCCGCCGATGCGGAAGTAGTTGAACAGCATCCGCTGGCCGGTGATGGCGGCCAGGGCCTCCACGATCTCGTCACGCTCGATGAACGAGTAGAGGATGGGGGTCAGGCCGCCGAGGTCCAGCGCCATCCAGCCCTGGAACAGGGCGTGGGAGCTGACGCGCAGGAGCTCCGCGGTGAGGACGCGGATGTACTCCGCGCGCCGCGGGACCTGGACGTCCATCAGCTGCTCGAACGCCATGACCGGCGCCCACTCCGTGAACAGCGAGCTGACGTACTCGAGCGGGTCGACCTGGCTGATGACGTGGTGGTAGTCGCTGTTCTCGCACAGCTTCTCCACGCCGCGGTGCAGGTAGCCCAGCACCGGGTCCAGGTCCACCACCTTCTCGCCGCTGATCTTGAGCACCACGCGGAGCACGCCGTGCGTGGACGGGTGCTGCGGGCCCATGTTCAGGAACATCTCGCCGTCCTGGAGCGAGTAGAACTCGGCCTCTCGCTCGGTCCGCGGCGGGTACGGCGGGACGGCCGTGAACTGGCCGATCTCGCCATCGAGCATGATCCGCGGGTCGTCCGCGGACAGGTGCGGGTTGTGGTAGGCGGAGGCGGTCATCGCGTCTTCACCGTGCGGCGCACCACGCGCTCGGTCGCCTGGACCGGGGTGTGGCTCTGCTCCATGTGTCGCACGCCGCCACCCGGGGATCGGGCCGCGTCATCGGCGAG
>CAIYZX010000339.1 GCA_903930745.1 uncultured Chloroflexota bacterium
CTGGGGCCTGGGTCTCGCCGCCCGCGTCGACCGCGTCCACACGCTCCGTGGCATCGCCGTCCTGACCCTGGCCGGCGCCATCGTGCTGGGCCTTGCACCGAACGCACCTGCCGCCGCCGCCGGGCTCCTCCTCGGTGGCCTCGGGCTCTCGCTGGCGTTCCCGGTGACCTCGTCCGTGGCCCTCTCGCACGCACACGCTGCGCCCGTCCAGGCGAGCGCCTGGCTGAACCTCTCGTGGGGCGTGGCGATCCTCGTGGCCCCGATGGTGCTTGGCCTGGTCGCAAGCGGCATGGGCGTGGCCCCCGCCTGGCTCCTGGTGCCGATCCTGCTGATCGCAGCGGTCGCGGTGGCCCTCCGCGTGCCCCGCCCCGCTGCCGAGGCGCAGGCGGTCCCGCTGCCGGACCGCACTCTTCCGCTGGACGCCGAGCCCGCCTGATCCGGCGATGGCGCGGCGCGCTGGCGCCGCTACCCTTGCACGGTGACGCGGCAGCCTGATCCAGCGCTCATGGTCCCGCCCGAAGGGCGGACTGCCATCCTTGCCTGGTATGCCGCCACGGGCCGCGAGCTGGCGTTCCGGCGCTCCACGGATCCCTATCACGTGCTGGTCAGCGAGCTGATGGCGCAGCAGACGCAGGCGGAGCGGGCGGCGCTGGCCTGGGAAGCGTGGGTGGAGCGCTGGCCAACGGTCGCCGACCTTGCCGGGGCGCCCGTGGCGGACGTGCTCCGGGCCTGGGCCGGCCTTGGGTACAACCGTCGGGCGCTGGCGCTGCACCGGGCGGCGCAGGCGATCGTGGCGGACCATGGCGGGGTGGTCCCTGGCGACGTCGGCGCACTCGAAGCCCTGCCGGGCGTCGGGCCGTACACGGCGCGGGCGGTGGCGGCGCTCGCCTTCGGGCGGCCGGTGGGTGCCGTGGACGTGAACGTGAGGCGGGTGCTTGGACGCATGGCGTCCGGCGGGGCGGAGGCGTACGCGCCGAAGGCGATGCAGGAGCTTGCCGACGCAGTGGTGCCGCCCGATGCGGCCGCGGCCTGGACGCACGCGCTGATGGACCTGGGGGCGCGGTTGTGCAAGCCCGCGAAGCCGCGATGCGCGGACTGCCCGGCCACCGCCTGGTGCCGGTACGCGGCGGGGGAGCGGCCTGCTGCCGCCGCGTCCCAGGCGCCCGTGACCCGGCGTGTGGCTCCAAGGTTCGAGACCACCAGGCGATGGCTGCGCGGCCGGATCCTGGACCGGGCGCGCGATGTGGCTCCCGGCGAGTGGGCCGCGTATCCGGACGCGATCGGTGCGCACCAGCACGTTGCCGTCCGTGAGGCCATGCTGGACCTGGCGGCGGAGGGCCTGCTGGAGGCCCGTGAGGGCGAGGACGGCCCGGAGGCCCGCCTCCCCGGCTGAGGACGGGCCGATGGAGGCCTGACGCCCGCCCGGGGCCGTGCACGGTACCCTTGGGGCTGCGATGACCCCCGTGACCCCGCCCCTCCCCGCCGACGACGGCGCCCTCGCCACCTGCTCGCTGGACGAGCTGGAGGTGCGCTGGGCGGAGTACGCAGCGCGCGCGCCCATGACCGCCGAGGCGATGACCGGCGCGGACCGCAAGGCCCAGGCGTTGGGCGTCCCGGGTGAGCAGCTCATGGAGCACGCAGGGACCGCCGTGGCCGCCGCGGCACGCGCGCTCGTCGCCTTCAACGGTCGCGAGGGCCGCCCGGTCCTCGTCCTCGCGGGCCAGGGCAACAACGGCGGTGACGGCTTCGTGGCCGCGCGGCGCCTTGCCGCCTGGGGCGTGCCCGTGATCGCGGTCCTGGTCTCGCCCAGCGAGCGCCCGCGCACCAAGGATGCGGCGAAGAACTGGAGCCGCCTCGAGGGCCTGGAGCACGTCCAGATGATCCGCGCGGCCGCCGCGCGTGACGTGGCGGTGCTGGCCCAGGGCATAGACCGCGCGGCCATCATCGTGGACGCCCTCCTGGGCACCGGCGTGAGCGGCAGGCTCCGCGAGCCCATCCGCAGCGCGGTGGAGCTGATCCAGCAGGCCCGTGCCGCCGGCACGCCGGTCCTCGCCGTGGACACGCCCACGGGCGTGGATCTCACGAGCGGTGACCCCGCAGACCCGGTCGTCCGGGCGGACCTCACCGTCACCTTCCACCGTCCCAAGACCGGGCTCCAGGCCCGCATCGGCCGTGCGCTTGCCGGCCGCGTGCTGGTGGCGCCCATCGGCATCCCGCCCGAGGCGGATCGTGGCTGACATCCGCCAGGCGGGCCTTCGCGAGGTCCTCCTGGTCGCCGCAGCCGCGGTGATCACCGTCCTCGTGGCCGCCTTCGCCACCGCCCTGCTCCCGAAGCCGGGCCAGGAGGTGGTCTTCCACACGCCCCTGCTGATCGCGGTGCTCATCGGCGGCACCGCGCTCGTCCTCTTCAGGATCCTGCGCACCCCCAGGTCGTAGGCACAACCGCAGCCGACGCGCAAGCACCTCCGGGGAGGTTCCGGCCATGACAGACACGCAGACACCGAAGCCCTCGGCCTCGCCGCTCGACCGTCGCCGCGCAGACCTCGCGCGCCTGGCAGCAGAGCCCTGGGACCTCCTGATCGTTGGCGCCGGCATCGTTGGCGCGGGCGCCTTCCTCGATGCCGTCTCCCGTGGCCTCAAGGTGGCCATGGTGGACCAGGACGACATCGCCGCCGGCACCTCGTCCCGCTCGTCGCGGCTGATCCACGGCGGCCTCCGCTACCTCGAGCAGATGGAGGTCCACCTCGTCCGCGAGGCGCTCCACGAGCGGGCGCTGCTCCTGCAGCTGGCACCGCACCTGGTGAAGCTGGAGAAGTTCCTCTTCCCGTTGTACGGCCCCCGTGGCTTCACCCGCGCCCTCTACACCGCCGGCCTCACGATGTACGACACGCTGGGCTCCGCGAAGTCCGGCGGCCGGCATCGCCACCTGTCCGTCCACGAGACCCTGGAGTACGCGCCGGACCTCGTCACGCGGGACCTGCGCGGCGCGCTCCTGTACCACGACGGGATGGAGGATGACGCCCGCTACACGCTCGCCGTGGCCCGCACCGCGGTGGAGCGGTCGCAGGGCGGTGCGGTGGCGGTGACCCGTGTCCGCGCCACGGCACCCCGCATGGACGGGGAGCGCTTCGCCGGTGCCGGCGTGGTGGACCTGCTCACCGGCGACACCTTCGAGGTCAAGGCGGGTGCCGTCCTGGACGCCACCGGCGTCTGGGGAGCGATGCCGGACCGCCCGTTCCACGGGGGCTCGTTCACCGTCCTGCCGGCCCGCGGCAGCCACCTCGTCATCGACCGCGCCAAGATCCCGGCCCGCGGCGGCATGACGCTGCGCATCCCGGGCCGCGTGGCGTTCCTCGTGCCGTGGCCGCGCCAGTGGGTCATCGGCACCACCGATCACCCGTTCCACGGGCCGGTGGACCGTGTTGGCACCAGCCTGGACGAGGTGGACGAGATCCTGCGCACGCTCAACGGCGCGCTCACCACCACGATCACCCGTGACGACGTCCTGGGCACGTACGCCGGCCTGCGCCCGCTCATCGCCCCTTCGGACGCCTCGTCGTCCGTGAAGGTGAGCCGCGAGCACAAGGTGGCCGTGGAGGCACCAGGGCTCGTGCGCGTGAGCGGCGGCAAGTACACCACCTACCGGGTCATGGCCCGCGACGCCGTGGACGCGATCCTGGGCTCCAACGCGAAGAAGCGCCCGTCCCGGACGCAGGACCTGCCGATCATCGGCGCGGCACCGCGTGCGGAGCTGGACGCCCTCGCCACGCGGCTCGCCCGCGAGCACGGCCTGGACGCCGCGGTCGCCACGAGCCTCGTTGACCGGCACGGGACGCAGGCGGCCGACGTGGTCACCCTGGGTTCCCGGCACGGCCTGCTGGCTCCGCTGGTGGCCGGCGAGCCGTTCATCGAGGCCGAGGCGGCCTGGGCCGCGCGCGAGGAGATGGCGGTGACCGTGGATGACATCCTGGCGCGCCGGATGCGCCTTGCGATGGCGCTGCGGGACCGCGGCGAGGCCATTGCGCCCCGCGTGGCGGCGATCGCCGGCGAGGTGCTGGGCTGGGACGAGGCCCGACGCGCAACCGAGATCGCAACCTTCCTTGCGGGCGCGCACCGCGAATTCGACATTCCGGCCGCCTCCTGATCGGGGATTCCGCACGGTGAGCCCAAAATTGGGTATCGCCACGGTTGCGATTTGCCTCTAGACTGCGCCGGTGCGCGGTTCGAAGCGCATGCTCAGCACCAATCGCACGTTCGAAACTTCGGTCTCCTCCGGCATGGCACACGCAACACTTGAGGACCTGGGGCAAGAGGCGGCGACCTTTGGAGGAGATCGGCACGTGGCCGACAAGACCCTGACCTGCTCTGACTGCAACCAGAGCTTCGAGTTCACGGAGCGAGAGCAGGCCTTCTACGCCGAGAAGGGGTTCTCGGAGCCCCGGCGGTGCCCTTCGTGCCGCGCCAGCCGCAAGCAGCAGCGCTCCGGCGGTGACAGCAGCTTCGGTGGCGGCTCGTACTCGGGCGGCGGCTACTCGGACTCCGGGTACGGCGGCGGTGGCGGCTACTCCGCCGGCGGGTACGGCGGCGGCGGCGGTGGCTTCGGCAACCGTGGCGGCGGCCCCCGCGAGATGTTCAACGCGACGTGCTCGTCCTGCGGGCGCGAGGCGCGGGTCCCCTTCCGGCCCACCAACGGCAAGCCGGTCTACTGCTCGGACTGCTTCCGCTCCCAGCGCGGCGGCTGATCTCCGGCACCACAACGAGGAACCGGGCCGCGGCAACGCGGCCCGGTTTTCGTTTGCCCGGCCTCCGTCCGTCCGGGACCAGGCTGCGTTGCGGCGGCCGCGTGACCGGTGTGCGCGGTGTAGGATCGGCCAGCCCCACAGCCCGCAGCCGCACCCGTCCCGGCATCCGCCGTCAAGTCCGCCAACCCGCCCAGCAGTGGAGACCACCACCCCGATGGCCGTCGGCTCTTCCAACGACTTCGATCTCGTCGTCATCGGTGCAGGCACCGGCGGCTACGCGGCCGCGTTCCGTGGTGCCCAGCTGGGCCTCCGCGTGGCCCTCGTGGACGAGGGGAAGATCGGCGGCACGTGCCTCCATCGTGGCTGCATCCCCACCAAGGCCATGCTCGAGAGCGCGGCCGTCCACCACCGCGTGGCCCATGCCAGGGACTACGGCATCGTCGTTGCGGGCGAGGTCACCGTGGACTACGGCGCCATCGCGAAGCGCCGCGACCAGGTGGTCAACCGGATGTGGAAGGGCCTGGGCTCGCTGGTCAAGAAGAACAACGTGGAGTGGATCGCCGGCCGTGCCCGCCTCGAGGGCGGCACCAAGGTCCGCGTCCAGCTCGCGGGCGAGGACGGGACGCCGGGAGCGGGCGGCGAGCGGCTGCTCTCCGCCACGGACGTCGTGCTGGCCACGGGCTCGCGCGTGAAGTCCCTGCCTGGCATCGTGCCGGACGGCAGGCGCATCGTGACCTCGGACGATCTGCTCCGGTCCGACCCGGCCACCGCCACGCTCCCGAGGTCCGTCATCGTCATCGGCGCGGGCGCGGTTGGCCTCGAGTTCGCCTCGCTCTACTTCGACCTTGGCGCATCCGTCACCGTGCTGGAGTACCTGCCGGCGATCGCTCCCCTGGAGGACCGCGAGGTCAGCAGGGAGCTGGAGCGCTCGTACACGCGCCGCGGCATCAAGGTTGTCACGAACGCCCGGTTTGACGCCGCGTCCGTGGTGGCAGGCGAGCACGACGTGCGCCTGACCGTTGGTCCCGAGGGTGGCGAGGCCACGGAGATCTCCGCGGAGATGCTGCTCGTGGCCGCCGGCCGCGCCACCAACACGGAGGACGTGGGCCTCGAGACCACCGCAGCCGTGGTTGACCGCGGCATCGTCAAGGTGGACGGCCACATGCGCACCGCGGAGCCACACCTCTACGCCATCGGCGACATCGTGGGCGGCCTGCAGCTGGCCCACACCGCGGCCCACGAGGGGATCATCGCCGTCCACACGATGACCGGCGACGCGGACGTCCACGCGATGGACTACGTGAAGCAGCCCAAGGCCACGTACTGCCGGCCGGAGATCGCGTCCGTTGGTCTCACGGAGCAGGGCTGCGAGGCGAAGGGCCTGGACGTGAAGATCGCGAAGATCCCGTTCCAGGCGATCGGCAAGGCCATCATCGGCGGCGAGTACGAGGGGTTCACCAAGATCATCTCGGACAAGGTCACGGACGAGATCCTGGGGATCCACATCATCGGCCCGCACGCCACGGACCTGATCGCGGAGGGCTCGCTGGCGCTCCAGCTGGAGGCCACGGCCTGGGAGCTGGGCGCCACGACGCACGCACACCCCACGCTCTCTGAGATCATCGGCGAGACGGCGATGGCCGTGAGCGGGCAGGCGATCAACTTCTAGCGGCCGGCGGCGGTTCCACCGCGCGCGTCCCCAGCCACGGGCGAAGGTCCGGAGGTCGTGATGGCAGATCCGGTAGCACAGACAAGTCTCGATGACGGGCACCGCGGCACCGTGGCCGGCGATCGGCCGGCGGGCGAGCTCGCCGCAGCACACGGACTGGCGGACGGGGACCTCGTCGCCATGTTCCGGACGCTCGCGCTGGCCCGCGCGCTGGACGAGCGGATGTGGATCCTCAACCGGGCGGGACGGCTGCCGTTCGTGATCAGCGGCCAGGGGCACGAGGGCGCCCAAGTGGGTCTCGCGTGGGCGCTCCGCCGCGGACATGACTGGGTTGCGCCCTTCTACCGGTCCGTTGCCACGTGCCTGGCGCTGGGGATGACGCCACGTGACCTGATGCTGGCCAACTATGCCAAGGCATCGGACCTTGGCAGCGGCGGACGCCAGATGCCGGGCCACTACGGCAGCCCGATGCACAAGCTGGTCTCCGTCTCCTCGCCGGTCGCCACCCAGATCCTGCACGCCACCGGGATCGCGCTGGCCGCCAAGCTGCGCCAGACGGGCCAGGTGGCGGTGGCGATCATGGGCGAGGGGAGCTCCAACCAGGGTGACGTCCACGAGGCCCTGAACTTCGCGGCCATCCACCGGCTGCCGCTTGTCTTCATCGTGGAGAACAACGGGTACTCCATCTCCGTTCCGGCGGAGAAGGAGGTCAGCGTCCGCGACGTGGCCGTCCGGGCGGCCGGTTACGGGATCCCGGGTGTCGTGGTGGACGGAACGGACGTGCTGGCCTGCTACGAAGCGGGGCTGGATGCCGTGGCTCGCGCCCGGATGGGTGGGGGCCCCACGCTCGTGGAGGCGAAGGTCGTGCGACTGACCGCCCACTCGTCGGACGACCAGCAGACGAAGTACCGGTCGGAGGAATCGCTCGCGGAGGGACGGGCGCACGATCCGCTGCCCATCTTCCGCTCCCAGCTCCGGGCGGCGGGGGTGCTGACGCCCGCGCTGGAGGATGCGATGGCCGCGCAGATCGCCGCGGCGGTGGACGATGCGACCGCCTTCGCAGAGGCCGAGCCTGACCCTGATCCGGCCACCGCGATGGACTGGGTCTACGCGGAGCGGTGGCCCGGCGAGCAGCCGCCGCCGTGGCACCAGGCAGCCACGAGCGGGAGTGGACGCTGATGCCCACGCGCACCTTCATCGAGGCCATCCGCGACGGCATGTCGTCCGAGCTCCGGCGTGATCCGATGGTGATCATCCTGGGCGAGGACGTTGGCCCAAAGGGCGGGGTCTTCCTGGCCACGGACGGGCTCTGGGGGGAGTTCGGGGACGATCGCGTGATCGACACGCCGCTCACGGAGTCCATGATCGTTGGCACGGCCATCGGCGCCGCGCTCAACGGCCTCCGGCCCATCGCGGAGATCCAGTTCGCGGACTTCATCTTCCCGGCGTTCAACCAGATCGTCTCCGAGGCCGCGCGGATGCGGTACCGGTCCAACAACGGCTTCGGCGTCCCTATGGTGATCCGCGCGCCGTACGGCGGCGGCGTGCACGGAGCGCTCTACCACAGCCAGTCCGTGGAGGCGTTCTTCGCCCACGTGCCCGGACTCAAGGTGGTGGTGCCGTCCACGCCGTACGACGCGAAGGGCCTGCTCCGGACCGCCGTCCGTGACGAGGACCCGGTGCTCTTCCTTGAGCACAAGAAGATGTACCGGAGCGTCCGCGGCGAGGTGCCAGATGGCGAGTACGTGGTCCCGCTGGGCCGCGCCGCGATCCGCCGCCCGGGCCGCCAGCTCACGGTGGTGGCCTACGGGCTGATGTCCCTCTACGCGCTTGAGGCGGCGGAGCGGGTGGCGGCCGAGGGGATCGACGTGGAGGTGGTGGACCTCCGGTCGCTCCGGCCACTGGACCGCGACACGCTGCTGACGTCCGTGCGCAAGACGGGCAAGTGCCTCGTGGTCCACGAGGACAACAAGTTCGGCGGGTACGGGGCGGAGATCGCGGCGATCGTCGCCGAGGACGCGTTCGACTACCTGGACGGGCCGGTCTCGCGGCTCGCCGGGCCGGACGTCCCCGCGTTCCCGTACAACCACGCGCTCGAGGACTGGTTCATGCCCAACCCCTCGCGCATCGCGGACGCAATCCGTCGCCTCGCCGCCTACTGACCGCCCGGAGATCCGCTTCGCCCGTGCCCGCGCCCGCGCCCACCGCCGCCCAGCTCGCCGCCGTGGAGACCCGCCTCCGCGCTCTCCTTGACCCCTACGCCGCCACGCTGGAGTGGGCCACCATCTACGGGTTCCCCACGCTCCGCCGCGCGGGTGCCGGCGCCCATGACTGGTTCGCATTCGTGAAGCCCGCGGCCAGGCACGTCTCGCTCCTCCTGCTGCAGCTCCACACGGATGCCGAGCTGCGCGCGTCGCTCTCGCCGGCCCTCGCCAGGCGCCTGACCGGCCGTTCCGCGTTCAACTTCGCCACGCTCTCGGACGCGGAGGAATCGGAGCTCCGGGGCCTGCTGGCCCGCGCCTACGCGGCCTACGTCCCGCCCGCCTGA
>CAIYZX010000340.1 GCA_903930745.1 uncultured Chloroflexota bacterium
CGAACGCGCGGTACTCGGCCTGGCCGCGGAGGGCGAGGTACTTGCTGATGGCGGCCGTGAGCGACGTCTTGCCGTGGTCGATGTGGCCGATCGTGCCGATGTTGACGTGCGGCTTCGTGCGCTCGAACTTCTTCTTGGCCATTCCGGCTGGACTCCCGTGCTGCTCGCTCGCGCTCGCGCGAGGCTGACTCTCTTAGACCTTCGACTTGGCGACGAGCTCTGCCGCCAGGTTCGGGGGAACCTCGGCGTAGTGGCTGAGCTCCATGGAGTAGCTCGCGCGACCCTGGGTCATCGACCGCAGGTCCGTGGCGTACCCGAACATCTGGGCGAGCGGCACAGCCGCCCGGACAACCTGGGTGGACCCGCGGGGGTCCATCCCCTCGATCTGCCCGCGCCGGCTGTTGAGGTCGCCGATGACGTCGCCCATGAACTCCTCGGGCATCGTCACCTCGACCCTCATCATCGGCTCGAGGATGACCGGGCTCGCCTTTGCGACGGCGTCCTTGATCGCCATGGAACCGGCGATCTTGAACGCCATCTCGGACGAGTCCACGTCGTGGTAGGACCCGTCGATCAGCGTCACCTTGACATCGACCATGGGAACGTTCGCGTAGATGCCCGAGTCGAGCGTCTCGCGGATGCCCATGTCGATCGGCTTGATGTACTCGCGCGGGATCGTTCCACCGACGATCTTGTCGATGAACTCGTACCCCTTGCCCTTCTCGTTGGGCTCGGCGAGGATGACCGCGTGGCCGTACTGGCCCTTGCCGCCGGTCTGGCGGACGAAGCGCCCGTTGCCCTCGGCCTGCCTGCGGATGGTCTCGCGGTAGGCGACCTGCGGCTTGCCGACGTTGGCGGCCACCTTGAACTCGCGGACCATGCGGTCGACGAGAACGTCCAGGTGGAGCTCGCCCATGCCGGCGATGAGGGTCTGCCCGGACTCCTCGTCGGTCTTGACGCGGAAGGTGGGGTCCTCCTCGGCCAGGCGCTGGAGGGCGACGCCCATCTTGTCCTGGTCGGCCTTGGTCTTGGGCTCGATGGCCACCTCGATGACCGGCTCCGGGAACGTCATCGACTCGAGGATGATCGGGGCATCCGGGTCCGTGAGCGTGTCGCCGGTGAAGGTCTCCTTGAGACCCACGGCCGCGGCGATGTCGCCCGCGTAGACGGTGTCGATCTCCTCGCGGTGGTTGGCGTGCATCTGGACGATGCGGCCGATGCGCTCCTTCTTGCCCTTCGTCGCGTTCAGGACGTAGGAGCCGGACTTGAGCGTGCCCGCGTAGACGCGGAAGAAGGCCAGCTTGCCCACGAAGGGATCCGCGGCGATCTTGAAGGCGAGGGCGCTGAACTTCGCGGAGTCATCCGCGTCCACCAGGACCTCAACCTCGCTGCCCGGCTTGACGCCGTGGATCGCGGGAACATCCGTGGGGGCGGGAAGGTAGTCAACGACGGCGTCCAGCATCGGCTGCACGCCCTTGTTCTTCAGCGCGGAGCCGGTGAGGATGGGAACCCACTTGTAGCCGAGGGTGGCGGTGCGGATGCCCCGCTTGATCTCGTCGACCGTGAGCTCCTCGCCCTCGAGGTACTTGTGGGCGAGTTCGTCGTCCACGTCCGCGAGCGCCTCGAGGAGGTTGTCGCGCCACTTGGAGGCCTCGGCGGACATGTCGGCCGGGATCTCCGTGGTGTCGAAGACGTTGCCGGCGTCGTCGCGCCAGATCAGCGCCTTCTGCTCCACGAGGTCCACCACGCCCTGGAAGGCGGACTCGGACCCGATCGGGATCTGGATGGGCACGGGGCGGACGCCCAGGCGCTCGCGGATCATGTCCACGCAGCGCCAGAAGCTTGCACCCGTCCGGTCCAGCTTGTTGACGAAGCAGATGCGCGGCACCTGGTACCGGTCCGCCTGGCGCCAGACCGTCTCGGACTGCGGCTCAACGCCCGCAACGCCATCGAAGACAACGACGGCGCCATCGAGAACGCGAAGGCTGCGCTCCACCTCGACGGTAAAGTCCACGTGCCCGGGCGTATCGATAATGTTGATGCGGTGATCGTTCCACGAGCAGGTCGTTGCAGCGGCGGTGATGGTGATGCCGCGCTCCTGCTCCTGGACCATCCAGTCCATGGTGGCAGCGCCCTCATGGACCTCGCCCGTCTTGTGGATCCTGCCCGTGTAGAACAGGATCCGCTCGGTGACGGTGGTCTTGCCCGCATCGATGTGGGCGATGATTCCGATGTTCCGCGTGCGGTCGAGCGGAACGGTACGTGCCACGATCAGGTAGCTCCCTTCGCGCTCGGACTAGAACTTGAAGTGGCTGAAGGCGCGGTTCGCCTCGGCCATCTTGTGCGTGTCCTCGCGCCGCTTCACCGCTGCCCCGAGGCCGTTCATCGCGTCGACGAACTCTGCGGCGAGCTTCTCGCTCATGCTCTTGCCATTGCGCTTGCGGGCCGACTGGACGAGCCAGCGGACGCCGAGCGACATGCGGCGATCGCCCCGGATCTCGACCGGGACCTGGTAGGTCGCACCACCGACGCGGCGAGGCTTCACCTCGATGATCGGCGTGGCGTTGCGCAGCGCGGCCTCAAGCACCTCGAGCCCCGGGCGCTTGGCCTGGAACTCGGCGCGGGCCAGGGCCTGGCGCAGGATGCGATCCGACAGGGTCTGCTTGCCATCCCGCATCAGCTTGGCACGGAAGTGATCCGTGACACGCTTGGTCTCGGGCTGGTACTTGGTCTTGCGGGGGATCGACTGACGGCGCGGCATCCTACTTCTTCTTCCCGGGCGCCTGGTTGACCTTGGCGCCGTACTTGCTGCGGCCCTGCTTGCGATCCTTGACGCCGGCGGCGTCCAGGGTCCCGCGGATGATGTGGTACTTGACGGACGGGAGGTCCTTCACGCGGCCACCGCGAACCAGGACCACGCTGTGCTCCTGGAGGTTGTGGCCGATGCCCGGGATGTAGGCCGTGACCTCCATCTGGTTCGTGAGCCGCACGCGCGCGATCTTCCGAAGGGCCGAGTTCGGCTTCTTCGGGGTCATCGTCCGGACCTGCAGGCAGACGCCGCGCTTCTGGGGCGCTCCGGGGATGGGCACCTGGCGCTGGCGCAGGCTGTTCCAGTTCTTGCGCAGCGCCGGAGCCTTGACCTTCGAGATCTTCGGCTTCCGCCCGTGGCGCACGAGCTGGCTGATTGTCGGCACGGAGACGCGGCTCCTTTCCCTTGTACGTGTTGGTGGTGGTTGTCCGGCGGTTCCACTCGTAGCCGGGGGTCCGGCCGGGGACCGCTCGGAGCTCTTCGGGGCTTCCCGAAGCCATAGGCTGATCGGGGCCCCTTCGAGGCCACGGCCGCGAAGTGTAACAACGCGCCGTTTGGGGTGTCAAACACCCCGGACTTGCGCCCGGGGTGTCACGGATACGGTCTCTGTCCGATCAGCCCTCGTCGGAGGAGCCGCCGAGGAAGGGGTTGTAGTCCTCCTCCGGCTCGGACTTGGTTGCACCGCCGGCGAGGAACGGGTTGTCGCCCTCCTCGTCCTCGTCGGCCCCGGCGATCGTCGCGGCAAGGGCCAGGCCCGCCGTGTCGTCCTCCGAGCGGATCCCGTCCTCGAGGAACGGGTTGTACTCGGCCTCGCCAAGCCCCTCGATCGCCTCGCCGGCGAGCGCCTCGAGGGCGGCCCGGCGCTGGCGCTCCTTGATGGCGGCAACGTTCTGCGGCGCGCCCGTCCCGGCCGGGATGAGCTTGCCGATGATGACGTTCTCCTTGAGGCCGATCAGGTGATCGCGAGCGCCGTTGATCGCGGCCTCGGTCAGCACCCGGGTCGTCTCCTGGAAGGAGGCGGCGGCCAGGAACGACGCCGTGTTGAGGGACGCCTTGGTCACGCCGAGGAGCACGGTCTGGGCCGTCGCCGGCTCGCCGCCCTCCGCGAGGACCTTGTTGTTCGCCTCCTCGAAGTCAAGCCGGTCGATGAGCTCGGTCGGCAGCTGCTCGCAATCGCCCGGCTGGTCGATCCGGACCTTCTTGAGCATCTGGCGGACGATGATCTCGATGTGCTTGTCGTTGATGGTCACGCCCTGGGAGCGATAGACCTTCTGGACCTCGGCGACGAGGTAGCGCTGGACCTCGTCCTTGCCGCGGGTCTCGAGGTACTCCTGCGGGTTGATCGGGCCATCGGTGATGGCGTCGCCCGCACGGATCAGGTCGCCGGACTTGAGCTCGTCGCCCGTGGCCGTGCTCCGGGCCAGCTTGGCGGTGTGGAGCACGACGTACTCGCGCTCCACGACGTCCTCCGCACGGATCACGGTGCCCTCCGCCGTCTCCAGCAGGAGGCCCTTGACCGGTGCGGTGATGTCGCCGGTCGCCGACTTGCCGAGCACCTGGTTGAGCTCCACGAGTGAGCCCGGGGCGACCAGCTTCTCGGTGGCGTTCTCCAGCGCGACGGGGGTGTCGTACGACTCGCGGCTGGTGACCTTGACCTTGCGGTCCGTGTCGGTGGTGATCACGTCCACGGTTCCGTCGATGTGGCTGATCTCGGCCTTGCCCTTGGGGATGCGGGCCTCGAAGAGCTCCTCGACGCGCGGCAGACCCTGCGTGATGTCCTGGCCGGCGACACCGCCGGTGTGGAACGTCCGCATGGTGAGCTGCGTGCCGGGCTCGCCGATGGACTGCGCGGCGATGATGCCGACCGCCTCGCCCACACCGATCATGTCGCCGGTTGCGAGGTTGCGGCCATAGCACATCCGGCAGACGCCGTGGCGCGACTCGCAGGAGAGCGGCGAGCGCACCAGGACCTCGTCGATCCCCGCGGCGTCGATCGCGGCGGCGAGCTCCTCGGTCACCATCTCGTTGCGGCCGGCGAGCACGGGGCCGGGCTCGCCC
>CAIYZX010000341.1 GCA_903930745.1 uncultured Chloroflexota bacterium
CGCCGGACACGATCACGGCGATGTCGAGGTTGCGCGCGGTCTTCATCAGGTCCACGACGAGCTCGATGTCAAGGTTGGCCTTGACCTTGCCGTCGCCGTACTTGCGGATGTCCTTGCTGACCACCTTGTACTGGTGGCGGGACAGGAACTGGTGGAAGTTTCGCTGGTTCTCGTTCTCCGGGTCCAGGCCCGTGTACGCGTAGGCGCGTACGAAGTCCCGGCCGGCGGTGGCCGACTTGAGGAGCGTGACGTAGTCGATGTCCACGCCCGCCGCCTTCGCGGCATAGAAGATGTTCGCGACGTCAACGAAGACGGCGACGTTCTTCCCCACAGTGACTCCTATGTGCAGCGGACCCGGAGGCCGGGTCGCCCGATGGGGCGCTAGCGGCGGGCAGGGCCCGTCGCAGGCACGAGGCGCCGGACCATGGGTCCGGCCGGGCCGAACCCGGCACGCTCGAGGCGCGCCAGGGCGGCGGGGTCCGACGGCTGATCCGCCTCCACCCGGGAGCAACCCTTGTTGCCCGCGGAGCGGATGAGCTCTGCCGTGAGTGCGTCCGTCACGCGATCCGCATCGTGGTCCGGGGCGACGACCAGGAAGTCGATGGTGCCCACGTAGCCGCCGGCCGTGACCGACGGACGCAGGACCAGGAGCGCCCCGCCCACGAGCTCCCGCCGCGCTTCGGCGACGAGCAGGCTCGCGTTCGGCAAGTAGACGAGCTGCCGGAGCAGGTCAGCGGCGTCAAGCGATCCATGTTCCAACCCGATGACAGCCGCGCGTCCGATGAACGCGAGGCGGTCGATGTCCGTGATGCGGGCCGGGCGGACCTGGTACTCCACGCCGTTGAACGCGACCTCGTGCAGCGTGCGACCGAACGGAGGGTTGCCCCTGACCGCAGAACGGTCCCGGTGGGGCGGCCCCGCGCCTGGCCGCGTGAACTGGGGCTGCCGGGAGGCGAGCGATACGAGGCTCAGACCAGCCATCCCGGGAGCGAAGACGGCGCGAGGAGGGTGGCGATTCACGCCTTGCATCCCTGACGCCAGCGCCTATGATACGGCATCGCGCTGCGGCAGCCGCTGCTGCGCGTTGTGGGTCCCCCGTCCCGGGCCGCCATCACCTTCGCCGGACAGTACCCGTCCGGCACTTGGGATGTCGATCCGGTCTCCGGGCCATCGTGGCCAGCGGAGTTTTCGGCGGGGGAATTTGGAGGAGGCGTTCATGAAGTTCGCTCGTGTGGGCGCGGCGCTTGCCGCTGCGGCCATCGTCGTCTCTGCCTGCGGTGGCTCCGGCGGCAGCGGCAAGACCATCAGCATCGGCATCAGCCTGCCGCTCTCCGGCTCGTCCCTGGCCTCTGCCGGCCCGGCGCGTGACGGCGCGCTCCTTGCCATCAAGGAGTTCAAGCTGGACGGCTACACCGTCAAGACCGTGGTGCTCGATCACGCGGTCAACGGCGTGCACGACCCGCAGCAGGGCGCCAAGGACATGACCACGCTCGTCGGCACCGAGGGTGTCGTTGGCGTCGTCGGCCCGTTCAACTCGTCCGTGGCCAAGGTGCAGATCCCGATCTCCAACGAGGCCGGCCTGCTCCAGTGCTCCCCCTCGAACACCAACCCCGACCTGACCAAGGGTGACCCGGGCAAGGAGCTTCGCGCCAAGAACCCGGACAAGATCAACTACGTCCGCGTCGCCACCACGGATGACATCCAGGGTCCGGCCGTCGCGCAGTTCGGCTTCAAGAAGGGCCTCAAGAGCGTCGCGATCATCGACGACACCGAGACCTACGGCAAGGGCATCGCCGATGCCTTCGCTGCCGAGTGGGAGAAGCTCGGTGGCACCGTCGTCGGCCGCGAGGGCGCGCCGAAGGGCACCACCGACTACACCGCCATCCTGACGAAGTTCGCCGCCGCCAACCCGGACGCGGTCTTCTACGGTGGCGTCACCGCGACCGGCGGCGGCCTCGTGCGCAAGCAGATGGCCCAGGCCGGCCTCGACCCGGCCAAGGTCGCCTACCTCGGCGGCGACGGCATCCAGGACGGCCTCGGCTCCACCGAGGGCTCGTTCATCAACATCGCCGGCGCTGACGCTGTCAACAGCTACAGCTCCGTCGCCGCGATCCACGACATCCCCGATTCGGCCAAGTTCGCCGAGGCGTACAAGGCCGAGTACAAGGTTGATCCGGGCGCGTACTCCGCCTCCGGCTACGCCTGTGCGCAGGTCATCCTTGCCGCCATCACCGCAGCCGCCAAGGCCGGCGATGTGACCAAGGAGGCCGTCCGCGCCGCCGCCGTCAACCCGTCCGCGTCCTTCACGACCGTGCTTGGCCCGGTCTCGTTCGACGCCGTTGGCGACACGACCCAGAAGATCATCTCCCTCTACTCTGTCGACATGACCGCCGGCAGCGACAAGAGCGGTGACTGGGTCTTCGCCGAGCAGGTCGACTACAAGTAGTCGTCCACCCGGACCAAGCGGAGAGCCGGGGAGCCTGCATGGGCTCCCCGGCTCTTTCTCTCTCCCGCAGCCCAAACTCTCAGCGGAGAACCTGATGACGGCACTCCCCGCGACCAGCGACGCCGGGCGCGCGCGCGTGCCTGCCGGACGGGTGGCACGCCTGCTCGTCCTCCTTGCGATCATCGCAGGCATCGGCTGGCTCGCCGTGGCCAATCTCGGCGCAGACCTCGCAGCCGAGCAGCTCGTGAACGCCCTGACGCGCGGCGCCATCTACGCCCTGATCGCGCTTGGCTACACGATGGTCTACGGCATCATCGAGCTCATCAACTTCGCCCACGGCGACATGTTCATGGTGGGCGCCTTCGTGTCCCTGACGTTCCTCGGCCAGATCCTTGGCTTCAAGGGCGCCATCACGGACATCCCGTTCCTGGCGGTCATGGTCGTCCTCGCCTTCGTGGTCTCCATGGTGGTCATGGGCCTCGTGGGCGTCCTGATCGAGCGCCTGGCCTACAAGCCGCTGCGCAGCGCGCCGCGCCTGGCCCCGCTCATCACCGCCATCGGCGTCTCGTTCATCCTCCAGAACATCGTGCAGCTCAGGTACGGGCCGTACCAGACGAACTCGCCCAAGATCTTCCCGGACACCTGGGTGGTCCCGCTCGGCGGCGCGCACATCCCCGTGCTCTCGCTGTTCATCATCATCGTCGCCGTGTCCCTGATGATCGCGCTGCAGCTGTTCATCGGCCGCACGCGCCTCGGTCGCGCGATGCGCTCCACCGCCGCCGACCGCGATGCCGCCGCCCTCATGGGCGTCAACATCAACCGCACCATCGCGATCACGTTCCTCATCGGCTCCGCGCTCGCGGGCGCCGCGGGCGTGGTCAACGGCTTCCAGTACGGCGTTGCGCGCTTCGACGACGGCTTCCAGGCCGGCCTCAAGGCGTTCACGGCCGCCGTCCTCGGCGGCATCGGCAACACCGTCGGCGCCGCCCTCGGCGGCTTCATCATCGGCTTCATCGAGGTGGGCGCCACGGCGATGGGCTACACGCGCTGGGGACCGGCCATCGTGTTCGGCACCCTGGTCATCGTGCTGGTCTTCCGCCCGTCCGGCCTCCTTGGCCAGCAGCTGGGAGAGCGCGCATGACCGCCGCCCCCATCCCGGCCCCCGCCGGGCGCCTGGATGCGTTGCGCACCCAGGCGGGCCACCACCGCTCCTGGGCCATCACGGTCGGGATGGCCGTCCTGGGCGTGATCCTCGCGGTGCTCGCGTACCTTCCCCCGTTCACGCTCGCGCAGCCGCCCGCCGCCTGGATCGACGGCTACACCAACGCCGGCGTCTTCGTCCTCCTGGCCCTTGGCCTCAACCTCGTGGTTGGCGTCGCGGGCCTGCTGGACCTCGGGTATGCCGCCTTCTTTGCCATCGGTGCCTACACGTACGCGTACATCGCCTCGCCCTTCGGCAACGGCATCCTGGGCATCGAGCTCATCAAGACCTTCGGCACCGAGTGGACCGGCCTGATCTTCTGGCCGATGCTGCTGGGGGGCGCGCTCGTCGCGGCGCTCTTCGGCATCCTGCTCGGCGCACCCACGCTGCGCCTCCGGGGCGACTACCTCGCCATCGTCACCCTTGGATTCGGCGAGATCGTGCCGATCGTGTTCCTGAACTCGGACGCGATCACCAACGGCACCAACGGCATCGGCGGCCTCATCCGGCCGGCGCTCCCGCTGGTCGGCGGCTTCTCCGCAACCAACCCGTGGCCGTACTACGTGTCCATGCTGGTGGTGGTGACCATCGTGATGATGATCTGCTACCGCCTCGTGGAGAGCCGCCTCGGCCGCTCGTGGGAGGCCATCCGCGAGGACGAGCTGGCCGCGGCCGCCAACGGCATCAACACCGTCACCACGAAGCTCCTCGCCTTCGCCCTCGGCGCCTCCACGGCGGGAATCGCCGGCGTCTTCAACGCCGCCAAGCTCGTCACGGTC
>CAIYZX010000342.1 GCA_903930745.1 uncultured Chloroflexota bacterium
AGCCGGTCCGGCACGCTCGTCCAGGCCACAACGGACCCCAGCACCGCGCACACGGCGAAGAGCCCGAACACCACCATCGGCCCGGCGCCGTCCCAAAGGAGTCCGCCGCCCACGTTCGCGGCCAGCGCCGCCGCCCCACCCGTGGTCAGCGAGACCAGCGTCTGCCCGGAGCCCTGCAGCGGCGGCGGCAGCAGCCCGCGCACAGACGCCACGGAGCCCGCCCACATCCCGGACCAGCCCACCCCGTACAGCACGGACGCCAGCAGCACGTGGTCCGCGGAGGGCGCCAGCGCGAACCAGCTGTACGTGACCGCCATCAGCACGATCCCCGCGGTCATCACCGGCCGCGGCCCAAATCGCCCCAGCAGACGGGCGGCGAGAGGAAGCCCCGCCACCTCGATCGCCGCGGTGATCGCCGCCGCCATCCCGATCTGCCCAGGCCCCGCCCCCAGCCGCAGGATCAGCAGCGGCAGGAACGTGAGCGTCCCGAAGACGCCGGCATGCGCGAGGCCGATCGCCAGCAGCAGGCGCGGCAGCCGCGGCGCCACGGTGAGCGCCTCGCGGATCGCGCCGCCGCGGCCGGTGGTCTCGGCAAGGTGTGCCCGCTCCACGTCCGGCACGCGCAGCGCGACGAGGATCACCGGGATGGACAGGAACACCATCGTGAGCACCGCGGGCCCGTACCCTGTGGAGGCCCACACCAGCCCGAGGCCGAAGGACGTCAGCGCGAACGCGCCGCTCTGGAGCCCGCGGACGATCCCGTACTGCCGGTCCGGCTCCGAGAGCGCGTTCACCGCCAGCGCGTCCTGGAGCGGGAAGACCAGCGCATAGAACGCGAGGAAGACGACGTAGGCGGCACCCACGAGGAGCGGCGGCTGTACCACCTGGAACACCAGGAGCAGCACCATGCCAATGCCGAGCGCGACCGCGAACGCGCGACCGCGGCCCAGCACCACATCGGCCATGTGGCCCCACCAGCCCGCGAGCACCAGCGTGCCGACGGACACGAGCGCGCCCAGGACGCCGATGCCAGAGGCGTCAAACCCGCGGCTCGCGAGGATGGCCGGCGCGAACGGCAGGAAGACGCCGTTGGCGAAGCCGTTGAGCAGGAAGAGGGCGACGACCGCGACGGTGGCGCTCCGAACCTTCGGGCGCCGCGGGGCCGTGCCCGCGTCAGCCAAAGCGGGCCCGCAGGCGCGGCAGGATGACCTCGCCGTAGCGCGCGATCGCCGCCTCCTGGTCCGGACCCGGGAAGTGGAAGACCAGGTGGTTGAAGCCGTAGCCGATGTACGTGGCGATCTGCTCGATGTGCTCGTCCGCGTCATCGGACACCAGCCAGCGCTTGTGCGCGTACGGCTCGGCCTCCTTCGCGGCCTCCTCCATCAGGAGCGCGTCGTGGATCTCCATCTTCTTCTCGCCGGGGAGCGCCAAGGCCGCCCAGACCTTGGTGTCCTCCATCGCGCGGGCGCGGTCCGTGTCGAACGAGACCTTCATCTCGATCATCCTGTCCAGCGCCGCGCCGTCACGTCCGGCCTTCTCCGCGCCCTCGGCCACCGCGGGCAGCAGCGTGTCCACGTAGAGCTCCGCGCCCTTGCCGCTGGTGCAGATGAACCCGTCGCCGATCCGCCCGGCGAGGCGCGCCGCGGCCGGTCCGGAGGCCGCGATGTAGACCGGGACGGGCTCGTCCGGACGGTCGTAGATGGTGGCGTTGGCCACGCGGTAGTGCTCGCCCTCGACCGTGAGCCGCTCGCCGCGCCAGAGCTGCTGGATCAGCTGGACGCTCTCGCGGAGGCGCGCGAAGCGCTCGCTCTGCTCCGGCCACTCCACGCCCACCGGCGTCTCGTTGAGGCTCTCGCCCGTGCCCACACCCAGGATCACGCGCCCGGGCGCGAGGCAGCCCAGCGTGCCGAACGCCTGCGCCACAACCGCCGGGTTGTACCGCAGCGTGGGCGTGAGGACGCTGGTGCCCAGGACCACGCGCTTCGTCGCCTGCGAGGCGGCGCCCAGCCAGACGAGCGCGTTCGGCGCGTGGCCGTCCGTGTGGCGCCAGGGCTGGAAGTGGTCGGAGGTCCACACGCTGTCGAAACCCGCCTGCTCGGCGGCGACGGCGAGGTCCAGCAGGCGCTGCGGCGGGAACTGCTCGGCGGAGGCCTTGTAGCCGAGGCGGAGGGCGGGCATGGGCAACCTCGATGGGGAGCGCGGGGTGTGTGGGTCTATCTTGCCCGGGTCAGCGTCCGGCGGCGAGCACCACGGCGCCCGTCAGGACGAGCAGGCTCCCGCCGAGGCGCATGACAACCTCCCGCCGGCTCACCGCCTCGCGCAGCCGCAGCAGCGCCCAGGTGGAGGCGATCAGGACCGCGGATTCGCGCAGGGGCGCGATGACGGCCAGCGGCGCCAGCGAGAGCGCCACGAGGACCAGGAAGTAGGCGATGAACGTGAGCAGGCCGCCCGTGACCGCCTTCCCCCGCTCCAGCGGCTCCGGCGGGGGCGCGAACCTGCCGCCCGCGATCCGCGGCCGCGCCAACGCCACGACGAGCAGGCCCGCGGCGGAGACAGGCCACAGGAGGCCCGCGTAGAGCCAGGACGGGACCAGCTGCACCGCCACGCGGTCCAGGGAGGTGTACGTGGCGATCATCGTCCCGGTGAGGAGCGCGAAGGCGGCACCGGACCGGACGTGCGCGGCCGCGCCCCAGAGCCGCCACGGCCGCTGGACCACCACGAGACCGCCGATGAGCAGCGCCACGCCGGCCCAGGACGTGGGCGACAGGCGCTCGCCCAGGATCCCCACGCCCACGGCCACGGCGATCACGGGGGCCGTGCCGCGGGCCAGCGGGTAGATGACGGAGAGGTCGCCGCGCCGGTAGGCGGC
>CAIYZX010000343.1 GCA_903930745.1 uncultured Chloroflexota bacterium
CAGCAGGGGGATACGATCACCTCACCATGCCCGACATCGAGTACGCCTTCCTCGCAGACTCCGCCGAGACCCAGCCCGGCCACAAGTTCCACGTGCTGGGCGGCGGCATCACGCGCATCGGCGGCCGCCAGTTCCCGCTCCGCCACCCGCACCTCGCGCTGGTCGTGGGTCTCATGGTCACCGCCACGGAGACGAACCGCGAGCACGAGCTGCGCATCGTCCTGCTGGACCCGGACGGCCACGAGGTCACCGCGGCCACCGGCAACCTGGTCGCCCGCGGCCAGTCCGACGCCCGGGACCAGATCCTGACCTTCTCCATCGACCTGTGGAACCTCACGTTCCCCTCGGCCGGCGACTACTCGTTCCGGATCATGGTCAACGGGTCCGAGCGCAAGCGGCTCTCGCTGGTGCTCGTCAAGCCCACCGGTGACCAGCCGCCCACCGGCGTCTTCGACAATTGAGCCCGCGCGCCGGCTCCGGCGGACGTGGGCCGGCGCGGCACGAGCGGCCCGTCATCGACGAGGCGGCGCTGGCTGCGGCCAGGACCGCTGACCGTGTGGTCGCCGCCGCGCGCGAGGTGCAGGCGGATCGGTGGGTCGCCTACTTCGAGGCCATGCCGGACCACCTGCGCGACGACGAGATCGCGGACCTGCGCAGGACGGCGCTCAAGGCAAGGTCCGCGTTCGGACCCAAGGACTCGCTCCCGGACGTGCTGCCGGACAGCGTGACACGCCCGTTCCGTGATGCCATCGACCGGCTGCTCAAGGAGCTCGCGCGCCGCGACGTGACCGGGGGCTGACGCGCCACGACGAGGGAGGCGCCGTGCGCTGGTCGCTGGCGCCCGGGATCAGCTGCCCGTTGACTGGTCGATGAGACCCAGCTGGCGTGCCCGCCGCTCGAAGGAGCGGTACATCAGCCAGGACAGCGCGGCGAGGCCCGCCGTGGTGACGGCGAGAGCGGCCAGGACCGCACCATCGCCGTACCCGGCGAGCAGACCCTGCGTGGGATGGCCCAGCAGCGCCCGCCGGACCCCCTCCAGCCACCACGTGGTGGGCAGCGCCAGCGTCACCGGCTGCAGGAACGACGGCAGCACGTCCGGCGGGAAGATGGCGCCGGACAGCAGGTAGAGCGCGCCGCCGATCGCCTCCGGGTAGCTCCAGGACTCGCGCCGGACCGTGAGACAGAGGCCGGCGACGCCGAGCCCCAGCGCCACGACGCCCGCGAGCCCCAGCGCCATGTAGGCGAGCAGGAGCGGCCAGTGGATGGCCGTCACGGCGATCTGCGCGCCCAGGAGCAGCGTCCCCACCAGCAGCGTGACGAGGAAGCCGCCAGCGCCCGCGACCAGCTGCGTGGTGGCGCGTCCCACCAGGAACGGCAGCAGGTGGACGGGGCTCAGGACCACGTACTTGAGCATCCGGTACCGCTCGCGGTCGTCGAGGACGGCCCAGACGAAGCCGGACATCCCGGAGCCCACGAACGTCCAGCACGCGGAGCCCGCGACGAGATAGCCGATGTACTCCGTGGGCCGGTCGCCGGACACCAGCCACACGATGGCCACCAGGACCAGGGAGGCCGCCACCGGCCGGGCGATGGAGTACGTGATGAACAGGAAGGGGTCCGTCCAGTTGGCGGCCACGGCCCAGCCAAGGCGGGCGCCGGTGGCGAAGGAGCGCAACGGCGCCGCTCCGCGACCCTGGCCCGGACCCTGGCCCGGGCCGGAACTCGTCACCGCGCTCACTGCCAGCGCGCCATGAGCCGGCCCTCGGCCCGCGCCCGCCGCTCGAAGTACGAGAGCGACCCGCGTGCCAGCGAGACGAAGACCACGGCCATGACCACGAGGATCGCGGCCTCCACCTCCGGCGGCAGCAGCCCGATGTCACCCGCCTGCGCGAACGTCAGCTGGCGGATCGCATCGAGCCCGGTGGCCAGGGGCAGCAGCCCCACGGACAGGAAGCCCAGCTGGCCCAGCACCTTGACCGGCGCGTACAGGCCACCCAGGAAGTACACGGGCTCCTGGAACAGGTTGGCGAGATGCCACGCCTCCCGGCCCCAGAACAGGAAGAGGCTGGCCATCAGCATCCCCAGCCCGTACAGCGCGATCAGCGTGAGCCCGAAGACCACGCCGAGCAGCGCCCACTCGCGCACGTCGTACGAGACGCCGAAGAGCAGCGAGCCCATCGTGATGATGGCCAGAGCGCGCGTCCCGCTCATCACGAGACCGCCCGCGGCCATCCCCAGCAGGATGCTCATGAGGTTGACCGGCGCCATGAAGTAGATCTCCAGGTTCCCCTCGCCGCGGTCCCAGTAGAGCTGCGCGCCCATCGCCCACAGGACGTTGAGCCAGAACGCGGTCATGGCGCCGCCCAGGACGGCGAAGCCGATGTACGCCTCCGGTGCGCCCAGCGCCCGGTAGACGAACACGAACGCGCACGTCGAGAGGAAGGGGAGCAGCACCTCGAAGATGATCCAGGAGCGCTCGCGCAGGATCCCCCGGACGCGCGGGTAGGCGCGCCCCACGATGGACCGCAGGTTGGTGCCCAGCGCCTGGCGCCAGGTCCAGTCCGAGGCCGCCTGCGGGCTGGCCGTCACCGCGTGGGCGAAGGGGTTGCCGCTCATCCCGCGTCGGCCGAGGCGGCGGGGGCGGCGGGGGAGGCGCCATCTGCGCCGTCATCGGCGAGACCCCGGCCCACCAGCTCCACGAAGACGTCCTCGAGCGTGGGCTCCGACTTCGCGAGGCCCCGCAGGTGCGAGCCTGTTGCGGCGAGATGGGCCACCACGGCGGCCAGCGCATCATCGCCGGCGAGTGCGAGGTTCACGGTGGTGCCATCGGCCCCGGCCTCGCCGATGGTGGCGCTGATCACGCCGGGCACGGCACCCAGGGCGGCGGCACCGCCGGGGAGATCGTCCACCTCCAGGCGGAACAGGGACTCGCGCTGGACCTTGCGCTTCAGCTCCGCGGGCGTCCCGATGGCCAGGATCCGCCCCCGGTCCACGATGGCCACGCGGTCGCAGAGCTCGTCCGCCTCGGCCATGTAGTGCGTGGTCAGGAGCCCGGTCCGGCCGGGGATCGCCGCACGCCAGCCACGGAAGTGCTCGCGCACCTCGCGGGCGGCGGCGACGTCCAGGCCCAGCGTGGGCTCGTCCAGGAACAGGATCCACGGGTCGTTGACGAGGCCGCGGGCCAGGTTCAGCTTCTGGCGCTGGCCGGTGGAGAGCGTGCTGACGCGCGCGGCCCGCTGCTCATGGAGGCCAACGAGGTCCAGCAGCTCGTCCGTGCGGCGCCAGCCCTCGCGGGAGCCCAGGCCGTAGAACTGGCTGAACATCCAGAGCTGCTCGCGGACGGTCAGGATCCCGTAGCCGGACTGCTCGCCGCCCGCCACCATGTTCATCACGCGGCGGATCCGGACGGTCTCCTCCACCACGTCGAAGCCCGCCACGCGCGCCGTCCCGGAGCTGGGCAGCAGCAGCGTGGTGAGGATCTTGATCAGCGTGGTCTTGCCGGCGCCGTTGGGGCCAAGGAGGCCGAAGAGCTCGCCCGAGTGGACCTCGAGGTCAACCCCGTCCAGCGCGGTGACGGACGTGGGCTTCGCCTTGTAGACGCGCCGGAGGGCATGGGTCTCGATGGCGAGCGAGGAGGCGGCGGGCGATGCGGGCGTGGCGGCCATGGGGCTCCGGTCAAGCGGCGCCCGGGGCGGCCGCGCAGGTGGGGTACTCGGGGCCACTGTACGCCCGGATGGGCGCCAGGGTCCGGGCCGGTGGTCAGTAGAGGAGCGGGACCAGTCGCCGGGTGCGGGTGGCGTAGGCCTCGTAGCCGGCATACCGCGTGCGCAGCCACGCCTCCTCGCGGCCGGACTTGAGCCGGAAGAAGACGAGGATCGCGGCGGCGATGCCGATGGCGGCCGGTGAGGCCGTGAGGAGCCCCCAGCCGAACGAGCCCAGGATGATCCCGCCGTAGATGGGGTGGCGGACGATGCGGTAGGCCCCGGTCTCCACGAGGCGCGAGCCGTCCCGGGGGTGGGGGAGCGGCGTCAGCGACTCGCCCAGGTGCAGGAGCCCGGCTCCGGCGAGTGCGCCGCCGCCCAGGGCGAGGAGCCCGCCGATGAGCGTGGTGACCCATCGGGCCTCCCTGTCCCAGGCGCCGCCCGCCCAGAACGGGACGACGACGAGGAGCCCGAGGAGAATGAACTGGAGGATGACCCAGCCCTCACCGCGAGGACCGAGGGACGGGATGCGCGTGGTCATGCGCGGCAGTCTACGCGGCATCCGCGTCGCCATCCGGCACCCCAAGCTCCGCGGCCGAGAATGCCTCCCGCAGGAACCTCGAGACGGCCTCCGGGTCATACAGGAGCGTGAGCGAGCGTCGAGCCCGCGTCCACGCCACGTAGGCCAGCCGGCGCTCCTCCTCCAGGGCCCGCTCCGGCTCCGCGGCGTCCGCGATGGACCGCCGGCCCGGGAACCCGTCCGCCAGCACGATGACGTGGTCCCACTCCAGGCCCTTGGTGCCGTGCGCGGTGGCGAGGGTGAGCGGCGCGTCGTCCCTGCGCAGCTCCGCCAGGAGCGCCCGCCGCTCGGCCACGGCCCCCGCCAGCCCGGCGATGGTGGGGTGGCCGGCGGACCAGCCCAGCAGCGCCGTCACAAGATCGGCGGGGGAGGGGCCCTCGTCATCCGGGGCGGCGACACGCTCCTGCGGTGGGCCGGTGACCACGGCGTCACGCGGGGAGGTGCCCGCTACATCGGCTGCGTCGTCGCCAACCCGCCGTCGCAACGCCGCGAGCGTGACGAGCGCGTGCACCGAGGGTTCGGCCGCCGCCACCGCGTCAGCGATCAGTCCGTCCATGCGCGGATCGTCGATCACGAGGCCCAGGTCCGGCGCCCGGAACGGCAGCCGCAGCTCCACCGCCGCCACCACGGCACCCAGCAGCTCCCGGTTCGTCCGCGAGAGCACGGCCCGCGTGGCGCCGTCGGCCGGCAGGGCCTCCAGCGCGCGGCGGATCCGCACCGGGTCATCGGCCCCGTCGGGCGCCAGCACGATCCTGCCCCCACCCCGCGATCCCGCCAGGATCCGCTTCGCGAACCGCTCCTGGTTCACCTCCACGAGGCGCACGGCCCGCTCCACCACGGGCGGCGGACAGCGGTAGTTCGTGGAGAGGTCCACGCGCCGCAGGCCCGGCAGCAGGGCGGCCAGCCCAAGAACTCGCCGCACGTCCGCAAGACGCCACGCGTAGATGCTCTGGTCGTCGTCACCAACGAACATCACGTTCGCCGCCTCGCCCGCCAGCAGCAGCGCGAGGTCCAGCTGCGTCCGGTCCAGGTCCTGTGCCTCGTCCACCATGAGCGTGGATGTTCGGGCGCGCCACCGGGCCAGCAGCCGCGCATCGGACGAGAGCGCGTCGAGTGCGCGGATCACGAAGTCGTCGAAGTCCACGCCGCCGGAGTCCCGCACCGCCCGCGCGTACCGGATGTACGCCTGCGCCACGGGCCCGGGAGCGGGATCGCGCGCCAGGATCTCCTCCGGCGAGACCCGCAGGTCAAGCTTCAGGCGCGAGAACGCCAGGTCCAGCCGCCCCCGGTCCGCCCTCGAGATGCCCGGGAAGAGGTCGCGGACCAGCTCGTCCCGGTCGATCAGCGGGTCCACGGACACGCCGGCATCGCGCAGCACCTCCCGCCCCAGGGCGTGGAACGTGCGCACCCGCACCGTGCCCGCCGCCACGCCCAGCGGCGCGAGCGCGGCGTCCAGCCGCTCCGTCAGCTCCTCCGCCGCCTTCTTGTTGAACGCCACGAGGCAGACGGACCCGGCATCCACTCCGCCGTCCACGAGGTACGCCACCCGGGCCACGAGCGTGGTCGTCTTGCCGGAACCCGCCGGCGCCACGCACAGCACGGGCCCCGGCGGCGCCGTGGCGGCCGCGCGCTGGTCCGGCGCGAGCTTCGCGAGGCGGGCGGAGACAGAGGCGTGCATCGGCAGCACCGTACGCACGGAGACTCACCCGCCGCTTACGCGGGGATCAGCCGCCCAGGTAGGCGGCCTGCACCTCGGGCATGTCCCGCACCACGTGGGCCGGTCCCGCGATCTCCACGCGACCGTGGCGGAGCACGTAGGCGTCGTCGGCGATCGCGAGCGCCAGGCGCACGTTCTGCTCCACCAGGCACATCGTCAGGCCGGTGCCTCGCAGCCTCGCGACGATCTCGAAGAGGTCAAGGACCACCTTGGGCGACAGGCCCAGCGACGGCTCGTCCAGGATCAGCACGGACGGCTTCGCCATGAGCCCGCGCGCGACGGCCACCATCTGCTGCTCGCCGCCGGACAGCGTTCCGGCGACCTGGCGGCGACGCTCCGCCACGCGGGGGAAGAGCGCGTACACCTCGTCCAGCGTGCTCGACATGGACGCACGGCCGCGCGGTCCCGTGGCCCCCATCTCCAGGTTCTCCAGCACCGTCATGTCGGAGAACAGCTGGCGGCCCTCCGGCACCAGCACGATCCCGAGGCGGGCACGCTCGTGGGCCCGGAGGCGTCCCAGGGGCCGCCCGTCCAGCTCCACGTCGCCGGACGTCGCCGGGATCAGGCCGGTCAGCGTGCGCAGCAGCGTGGTCTTGCCGCTCCCGTTGGACCCAACGATCGTCGTCAGGCGCCCGCCCACCAGCTCCACGGTGGCTCCGTGCAGCACGGCAAGATCGCCGTAGCCAGCATGCAGGTCGCGGGCGCGCAGCGTGGTCATCGGACTGTCTCCAGCAGTCGGGCGGCCGCCGCGGGATCACCCAGGTACGCCTCGATCACGGTGGGGTCCGCCTGCACCTCCGCGGGCGTGCCCGAGGCGATGACGCGCCCGTGGTCCATCACCACGACGTGGTCCGACAGGCCCATCACGGCCTGCATCAGGTGCTCGATCATCAGGATCGTCACGCCGGACGCACGGACCTC
>CAIYZX010000344.1 GCA_903930745.1 uncultured Chloroflexota bacterium
GCCGACGGAGTCCTCCACCATGCCGGACCTGGCCTGGCGTGCCTGTGTCCGCAGCGAGCGGATGCGCTCCCGCTCCTCGGCGATGTTGACCAGCTGGAAGTAGGTGGTGAACGCCTTGCCCACGGCGGCCAGCTGCGCGAGTGGCAGCGCGGCGATCTCCGCGGAGAGGCGTTCGCGCTCCGCGTCCGGCTCCGCGACGAGCTGCGGGTCACGCCGGAGGGCGATGGTCCGGCGCCGGATCCGCTCCACGGTGGCGAACAGCTCCGGCCCGCCCTGCTCCGCGATGACCTGGCCCAGCAGCGCACCCAGGAGGCGGACCTCGCGGCGGAGCGGGTCCCGCGTGCGTCCAAGCCCCGGGCCGGCGGGTTCCGCGGCCACAGCGGCAAACCGCGCCTCCGCGGGGAGGGCGGTGCCGGCGACGCCGGCGGCTCGGTGGGGGCGGGGTGGTCGGGACGGCATGTTTGACGGATTGTGCCGATGCCCGGCGCGCGTGTCAGCGGCCCAACGGTTACGGTTCGACTCCAAGGGCACCGTCCCGCTACCGCATCGCAACCGAAGTCCGGCACGGAGGCGTCTAGGCTTTGCTCGTGGACCTGATGACGGGTCGCTCCGCCGAGCGGCCGGACGACGACGTGGAGGTGGCCGAGCCCGCCGAGGTGGAGGCCGCCGTTCCGCTGCCCGCCGCGGACCTGCCGGAACCCCATCTCCCGGAGTCGCCGCCCGCGGACGATCCGATGGCCCAGCTCCGCTTCCTCCACGAGCTGCTGCGCCTCGCCACCACCGCCGGCACCTTCGAGGAGCTGCTGGACACCATCGTGGACGGCACGCGCGTGGCGCTTCGGGCCAGCGTCGCCTCGCTCTACCTGATGGACCGTGACGGCATGAGTCTCACGCTCGCGGCCACCAACGGCCTGGACCGCCACCACGTGGGCCGCGCCAAGGTCCCGTTCGGCGAGGGCATCACCGGGCGCGTGGCATCGCTGCGCCAGCCGCTGATGGTCAAGGACATTGGCCAGGACGACCGCTTCCTCTGGGTCCGCGGACTTGACCAGCGCCGCTTCATCGTCTCCATGCTGTCCGTCCCGCTCACGTGGCATGACCAGGTGGTGGGCGTCCTCAACATCCAGACGGACGTCCTGCGCGAGTTCACGCCGTCGGACATCGCCCAGCTCTCGGCCATCGCGGACCTGCTCGCGGGCATCGTGGAGAAGGGCCGGCTCGCGCGCGAGGCGGAGGCCCAGGTGGCCCAGCTCCAGGCGCTGGACCAGGCGCGCAACGAGCTGATCGCGCTCGTGACCCATGAGCTGCGGACCCCGCTCGCCGTCGTGCGCGCGTACACGGACCTGCTCGCGGAGGAGCCGGCGTTGGACGGCCGCACCTCGCGGGACCCCAGCCGCCGCCAGCTGCGGAACGCCTGGCATCACGGCACCGTGGACCAGATCGAGCGCCTGGACCGCCTCGTGGACTCCATCCTCGAGAGCGTGCGCGTGGTCCCGGACCAGCCGCCGGAGCTCACCACCGTGGAGCTGCACCCCTTCGTCGAAGACCTCCTCGAAGACGTGGCGCCCCTCCTGCACCGGCACCAGCCGGAGCTGGCGCGGTCGCGGCCACTCGCCGTGCTGGCGGACCCGGCCCGCCTTCGACAGGTGCTGGAGCACCTGCTCGAGAACGCCGTGAAGTACGCACCGCCGGACACGCGAGTGACGGTGGCCTGGACCCTGCACGAGGGCGTGGCGAGGATCGCCGTGTCAGACGAGGGGCCCGGAATCCCGCCGGAGTGGCGGGAGAAGATCTTTGAACCGTATTCGAGGCGCGAGACGCTGACGGCGCGGGGGTCCGGCATCGGGCTCTACGCGGCGCGGCGCCTCGGTGAATCCATGCGCGGACGGCTCTGGTGTGA
>CAIYZX010000345.1 GCA_903930745.1 uncultured Chloroflexota bacterium
CGAGCATGCATCGCAGATCCGCCACCCGGAGCGCCTGGAGCCGAAGATCCGCGAGTGGGCGCGCGAGGAGGGCGGCGCCCTGGGCGTGGAGGCCGCGGAGGCGTTCCGCGTGATCGTGATCGACGAGGACGACCCGGCGGGTGCGACGCCCGAGGTGCCCGCGGGGGCCCGCCCGCAGCCGACGCAGGTGCGCGGGGGCCACGCCGCCCTCGAGGCGGCCGACGAGCGGGTCTAGGCTCCGCGCGCCCGGTCCGGCAGCGCGACCGGCACCACCCGACGCGCCTCGGCGTATGCGAGGTCGGCCAGCGCATCCGCGTAGTCTGCCCGAGCGCGGTCGGCGGTGGCGCGGGCCAGCTCGGCCTCCCGGGTGAGCTGCCCGGTGCGGGCGGTCATCGCCGCCAGCTCGGCCTCTCCCACCGTGATGCGCCTCGCCGTCTCGTCGACGGCTGCCGTGAGCCGGCCGATCTCGTCGAGCCACTGCCGGGCCTCCGCCTCCGCCTCCGCTGCCCCTGCCGATGCCGCGGTGCGCGCCTGGAACGCGGCATGCAGGCGCTCCCTCACCTCGGCGATCCGGCGCGGATCCGCCACTGCGCGGGCGTGATTCACGCGGGCCTGCAGCGCACCGTGGGCCTTGCGGTGGCCCGCGAGCTCGTCCACGGCGCTGAGAGCGGCCGCCTGCGCCGCCTGCGCAGCCACAAGCCGCTCGTCCACGGCGCGGCGCAGCGCCGAGGCGTCGGTGCCGGACCGATCCGGTCCGGCACCATCTCCGGGCCGCGTCCAGGACGGCCCGGGCCCGCCGCCCGCAACGATGGGGATCGCGACGGCGTCGGCGCGGATGCCCGAGAGGGCCGGGATCGTGGGGATCTCCGCCCCCGATGGAACGCCGGTTCGAATGACCGGGGGTGCGGCGGCCGGGCCGACCGCGCCCGGCGTTTCGTCGTCGGTGAGCGCCCCCTGTCCTGGCAAGCCGGGCACGGGTGCCACGGGCTCGCCCACGGGCGTCGCCCCAAGCGTGGCGGAGCGGCGTGCGGGCACGGCGTTCGGCACGATCGTCACGCGCACGTTCCGGCGGGCTCCGGGGCGGGAGCGGGAGGCCCCCACGACGATGGCGCCGGCGCCGGCGCCGCACACGAGTCCGACCAGGAGGAAGGCGGTCTCGGCAGGACTCACGATGCTCCCCTGGGGACGGGGTGGGAGGGTTCCACGGCCCGGTCAGCGTAGCTGCGCTCCCGGGGCACGTCAACGCCGTGGCCGAGGATCCCGAGATGCGCTCGACCACGGATGCGGGCCAAACGTCACACAAAGGGGCGCCAATCGCTATGCAGCGAGGCTTCGCGTTGGGTATCCTGCGCGGGTCGGCGGAGTACCCCGTCGAGAGTTCCGTATGGCCCAAGCAGCCCCGCAGCAGAGGCGCGTCCGCTTCGTGACCCTCGACCAGTCCCAGGAGTTCCTCGTCCAGCCGGTGGACGCGTCCTGGCTCCAGTGCAACATCGAGTGCCAGGAGGCCTGTCCCGTCGGCACCAACTGCCGGGGCTACCTCAACCTCGCCGCCGAGGGGCGGTTCGAGGAGGGGTACATCCTGGCCCGTGACCCCAACCCGGTCGCGGCGATGTGCTCGTACGTGTGCTCGGCCCCGTGCGAGCGCGCGTGCCGCCGTGGCGACATCGACCGGCCGCTGGCCATCCGCGCCATGAAGCGCTTCCTCGTGGAGTGGCACGAGGCGTCCGGCATCCCGGACGTGATGCCCGCCATCACCCCGCGCGACGAGCGCGTCGCGGTGATCGGCGCCGGCCCCGCCGGCCTCGCGGTCAGCCGCGAGCTGGCCACGCGTGGCTACCAGGTCACCGTCTTCGACAGCCTCCCGTACGGCGGCGGCACCCTGCTGATGGGTGTCCCCGCGTTCCGCCTCCCGCGCGCCGCCATCGAGATGGACGTGCGCCTCGTGGAGCGCCTGGGCGTCCAGTTCGTCTACAACACCACCGTCGGCGTGGACATCCCGTTCGAGGACCTCCAGCGGGACTACGACGCGATCGCGATCACCGCCGGCGCCATGAACCCCGTCTACCTGGACATCCCGGGCTCCGACCTGGAAGGCGTCCAGTACGGCGTGGACTACATGAAGAAGGCGAACCTCGGCCAGGAGATGAGCGTCGGCGAGCACGTGATCGTGATCGGCGGCGGCTACACGGCCATGGACTGCGCGCGCACGAGCCTCCGGTTCGGCGCCAGCGACGTCCGCATCGCGTATCGCCGGACCCGCAGCGAGCTCGTCGTTGACGAGGAGGAGCTGGGCGAGACGGAGCTTGAGTCCGTGCAGATGGACTTCCTCGTCAGCCCGGTGGAGCTGATCGGCGAGGATGGCAGGCTCAAGGCCGTCAAGTTCATCCGCAACAAGCTGGGCGAGCCTGACGCCTCCGGGCGCCGCTCCCCCGTGCCGATCCCGGGCTCCGAGTTCGAGCTGCCGTGCGAGACGCTGATCCCGGCGGTCTCCCAGGCCGCGGACCTCTCGTTCCTGCCCGTGGAGTCCAGCTTCGAGGTCAACCGCGGCCGTCTCAAGGTGGACCCGGCCACGTACGCCACGAACGTGCGCGGCGTGTTCGCCTGCGGTGACTTCGTGACCGGCCCCACCACGATGATCGAGGCCGCCGGCCACGGCAAGAAGGCCGCGTACGCGATGGACCGGTACCTGGACGGCCGCACGGACGTCACGGTGACCCCCAACGTCAAGATCACCAGCTCCTGGCGCCACGAGATGCCGGAGCTGTACGACGTCCTGCCGCGCCAGCACATCCCGGTGATCCCGGTCGAGGCGCGCATGCCCTCCACGGACCCCGTCGTGAACTTCACGACCCCGGTGGAGCTTGGGTACGACACGACGGCGGCGGTGGCCGAGTCCACCCGCTGCCTCATGTGCAACTACAACATCTGGTTCGATCCCTTCCGGTGCGTGCTCTGCGGCGCGTGCGCCGACGTGTGCCCGGAGGGCGTCATCCACATGGTGGATGTGAACCGGCTGAAGACCGAGGGGCTGCTCCCCGAAGTGGAGGAGGCGTATGGCTGGGCCGATGGCGCGGCCATGATCCTCGACGAGGAGCGGTGCATCCGCTGCGCGCTGTGCGTGAAGCGGTGCCCCTTCGATGCCATCACCATGGAGCGTTTCGAGCTCCAGGAGATCTCGAGCGACGGCAGGCTCTACAAGGAGTCCTACCGGGACGCGCAGCTCGCCGGGACGGCCGGCGTGGCAGGAGGAGCGTAGGTGAGCTTCCTGGAGCGGGTCGACCAGGGAATCAGGCGGTCCCCCGTCTGGCGGTCGATCTTCCGCAACCCGTACCCGAACGACGAGCGCTCGCGCGCGTATGCGGTGATGAACAACGTGTTCCTGCACCTGCACCCTGTGCGGGTCCGGGCACACGCTGTCAAGTTCGCGTACACGTTCTGCCTCGGCGGCCTCAGCTTCTTCCTGTTCCTCGTGCTGACGGTCACCGGCGTCTACCTGATGTTCTTCTACATCCCGTCGGAGACACAGGCCTACACGAACATCCTGGACATCCAGTCCCGCGTGGTGTTCGGCCTGCTGACGAGGAACATCCACCGGTGGGCCGCCCACCTGATGGTGTTCTTCGTCTTCCTCCACATGATGCGGGTCTTCTACCACGGCGCCTACAAGCCGCCCCGGGAGTTCAACTGGGTCGTGGGCGTGGTGCTGCTCTTCCTGACGATCATGCTCTCGTTCACGGGCTACCTCCTCCCGTGGGACCAGATCGCCTACTGGGCCATCACGATCGGCACCAACATGGCCGGCTACGCGCCGCTGTTCAACACCCCGTCCAAGCTCCTCCTGCTGGGCGGCATCGAGGTTGGGCAGAACACGCTGCTCCGGTTCTACGTGCTGCACATCATGGTCTTCCCGCTTGTTGCGGCCATCTTCCTCGCGGTCCACTTCTGGCGGATCCGCAAGGACGGTGGCATCAGCGGCCCGCTCTGAGCCGAGACCGATCCGATGACCGACACCAAGCAGTCCACCGAGACGCGCACCGTCCAGCCGGTTGACCCGGCCCGGCGGACCGAGATCGACAAGCAGCGCGTGCCCATGGCCGCGCGCCCGTACCGCCTGCTGGCGCTCGTCAAGCAGGACGCGGTCGTCCGAGTCCAGAAGGAGCCGGACGACACGGTCATGACCTGGCCGCACCTGCTCGCCATCGAGTTCATGGCGGCGGCCCTCATGAGCGTCTTCCTCCTGGCGATGGGCCTCTTCATGAACGCCCCGCTCGAGGACCTCGCGAACGGCAACGTCACCCCCGCCGTGGCGAAGGCGCCGTGGTACTTCCTGGGCCTCCAGGAGCTCCTCGCGTACTTCCACCCCACGGTCGCGGGCGTGCTCGTGCCCACGTTCGTGCTCGTGGGCGCGGCCCTGATCCCGTTCCTGGACCGGGCCAACATCCACGCCACCCGCCCGTCCGACCGCAAGACCGCCGTCGTGCTGTTCTCGCTGTTCTGCGGCCTGGGCCTGTTCGTCACCTTCGTCGGGATCTTCTTCCGCGGTCCCGGCTACTCGTTCGTCATCCCGTATCTCGAGTTCTTCTCGATCGGGACGCCGGGCCTTCACTTCGCCCTCTGATCCGAAGGAATCCGGAGTCATGAGCAACTACCCCGTCGAGCCGGCCAGCAAGCCCCAGGCGCTCACCAAGGAGGCCCTCAAGGCC
>CAIYZX010000346.1 GCA_903930745.1 uncultured Chloroflexota bacterium
CCGTACATCGCGCTGGCCGCGCGCCGCCTGCCGCTCCTCAACGAGGTGGGCATCAAGCTCTTCTTCAACGGCCCGGAGAGCTTCACGCCGGACGACCGCTACATCCTGGGCCCGGCGCCGCAGCTCCAGGGCTACTGGGTGGCCGCGGGCTTCAACTCCGTGGGCTTCCAGAGCGGACCGGGCGCCGGCCGCGCGATGGCGGAGTGGATCGTGGACGGGCACCCGCCCATGGACCTCTCCGAGGTGGACATCCGCCGCTTCATGCCGTTCCAGGTGAACCGCGCCTACCTCAAGGAGCGGACCACCGAGACGCTGGGCCTCCTCTACGACATGCACTGGCCCTTCCGCCAGGTGGAGACGGCACGCGGCGTCCGCAAGACCCCGCTCCACGAGCGGATGGTGGCCGCGAACGCGGCGTTCGGCGAGGTGGCCGGCTGGGAGCGCGCCAACTGGTTCGCGCCGGCGGGCGAGGAGCCGAAGTACCGGTACAGCTACAGGCGCCAGAACTGGTTCGAGTGGTCCGCAGCGGAGCACCGCGCGGTCCGCGAGGCGGTGGGCATGTTCGACCAGAGCTCGTTTGCGAAGCTGCTGGTGCAGGGTCCGGACGCGGAGGCGGTGCTGAACCGCGTCTGCGCGAACAACGTGGCCGTGGAGCCCGGGCGCCTCGTCTACACGCAGTGGCTCAACGAGCGCGGCGGCATCGAGGCGGACCTGACGGTCACGCGGCTGGATTCGGACCGGTTCCTGGTGGTCTCGGCCGCCGCGGACCAGGTGCGTGACGCGGCCTGGCTGAAGGCGCACGTGCCGGACGGCGCCCGCGTCTACCTCACGGACGTCACGTCCGGCTACGCCGTGCTCAACGTCCAGGGTCCCAACTCCCGCGAGCTGCTCTCCCGCGTCTCGCCGGACGACTTCTCCAGCGCGGGCTTCCCGTTCGGGACGTCACGCGAGGTGGAGATGGGCTACGGCCTGGTCCGCGCGTCCCGCGTCACGTACGTGGGCGAGCTGGGCTGGGAGCTCTACATCCCGTCCGAGATGGGCATGCACGTCTACGACACGCTGATGGCCGCATCCGAGGGCCTGGGCCTGCGCCACGCGGGCTACCACGCGCTCAACAGCCTGCGCATCGAGAAGGCGTACCGGCACATGGGCCACGACATCACCGAGGAGGACAACCCCCTCGAGGCAGGCCTGGGCTTCTGCGTGGCGTGGGACAAGCCGGGCGGCTTCATCGGCCGTGACGCGCTCGTGGCGAAGCGTGGTGGGCCGCTGGGCCGGCGCCTCGTGGCGTTCCAGGTGGACGACCCGGAGCAGCTGGTCTACCACAACGAGCTCATCTGGCGGGACGACGTCCTGGTGGGCCGCCTGACGTCAGGCTGGTACGGACACACGATGGGCGGCGCGATCGGCCTCGGGTACGTGGAGGGGGCGCCGGCCGGCGTCTCGGACGTGACCGCGGACTGGATCACCAGCGGGACCTACGAGCTGGAGATCGAGCGGAAGCGGTTCTCCGCGCAGCCGTTCCTGCGGCCGCTCTATGACCCCACCGGCGCACGGATCAAGGCCTGATCGCTGACGGCGTGTCGGCCATCTCCGACACGCCACACCGCGGGTTTCCCATCAACTGGTCCCGCCCGCGATGGTGCGGGACCAATGGCCCGTTTCCCGTGCACCATCGGCTCTTTGGGGAATACCACGCTGGTGACGACAGTACGCGGAACCGAGGACCATCGACGCCGGCGACCAGAGGGCGGTCGCATACGGGCGAGCGAAGGTGCCGGCCCGACGAGCAGTGGGCACAGGGACAAGTCCACGCCGTCACATCTGGCCTGGAGGAGAGAGATGGCCGATGGCCTTGGGCTCATGTCGAGCCCCGGCGAGGGTGCGACCACGCCCCTTGACGCCCCGGTGGAGCAGACCGGCAACTGGATGACGACGGCGCTCGCGGAGCGCGGCGTCAGCCGCCGGCGCTTCCTGGGCTTTGCATCCGCGATGACAGCGCTGCTCGCGTTGCCGCAGGCGATGGCCCCCAAGGTGGCCAAGGCCCTGGAGACGCAGAGGAAGCCGGTCGTGGTCTGGCTGGAGTTCCAGGACTGCGCGGGCAACTCCGAGTCGCTCCTGCGCTCCTCGCACCCCACCGTGGCGGACGTGGTCCTGGACGTGCTGTCCTGGGAGTACCACGAGACCATCATGGCGGGTGCCGGCCACCAGGCCGAGGCCATCCTCGAGAAGGTCAAGAGCGGGACCGATCCGTACGTCGTGATCGTGGAGGGGTCCATCCCCACGGCCGAGAACGGCATCTACTGCACCATCGGCGGCAAGACCGCGATCCAGATCCTGCGCGAGGTGGCCGAGAAGGCCTCCCTCGTCATCGCCGTGGGCGCCTGCGCCTGGGACGGTGGCTTCCCGCGCCTCGGCCCCACGGGTGCCGTTGGTGCCGGCGAGATCCTGGGCGGCAAGACCGTCATCAACCTGGGCGGCTGCCCGCACAACGCGGCCAACACCGCGGCCACCCTCGTCCACTACATCACCTTCGGCGACGCGCCGGCCCTGGACCAGTACAACCGCCCGCTCTTCGCGTACGGCCACCTGGTCCACGACCAGTGCGAGCGGCGCGCCCACTTCGACGCCGGCCGCTTCGTGGAGGCGTGGGGCGACGAGGGACACCGCAACGGCTGGTGCCTCTACAAGACCGGCTGCAAGGGCCCGCAGAGCACCTACAACTGCCCCATCGTCCGCTGGAACGACGGGACGAACTGGCCGATCGGCGCCGGACACGGCTGCATCGGCTGCGCCGCCCCGCGGTTCTGGGAGCGCATGAGCCCGTTCTACGAGCGGCTCCCCGGCGTGAAGATGTTCGGCGTGGACACGGACGCCCAGACGGTTGGCATCGCCGCCGTGGGTGCCGTTGCCGCCGCCACCGCCCTGCACGGGGTTGGCGTCGCCGCACGGCGTGCCCGCGAGCGAGCAGCCACGAAGGCGACGGTCGCCCCGGACGGCACCGTCGTCGCCGAGCCCACGTCCGACTCGACGCAGAACTAGGAGCGGACGATGGCTGATCGAATCGTCATCGATCCTGTCACCAGGATCGAGGGCCACCTTCGCATCGAGGCCCAGGTGGACGGCGGGAAGGTCGCGAAGGCCTACTCGTCCGGCACGATGTTCCGCGGCATGGAGCTCATCCTCCAGGGCCGGGACCCGCGCGAGGCCTGGATCTGGGCCCAGCGCATCTGCGGCGTCTGCACCACGGTCCACGCGCACACCTCGGTGTACGCCGTGGAGGACGCGCTGGGCGTGGAGATCCCGCCCAACGCCCGCCTGATCCGCAACCTGATTGCGGGCGCCCAGCACATCCAGGACCACGTCATCCACTTCTACCACCTGCACGCCCTGGACTGGGTTGACGTGACCGGCGCCCTCACGGCCGATCCCGTCAAGACCGCCGAGATCGCGCAGTCCATCTCCAGTTGGAAGCTCTCCTCCCCGGCGTACTTCACCGGCATCCAGGCCCGGGTGAAGAAGCTGGTGGACAGCGGCCAGCTCAGCCTCTTCGCGAGCGGCTACTGGGGCCACCCGGCCTACAAGCTGCCGCCGGAGGTTGACCTCCTCGCCGTCGCGCACTACCTCGAGGCCCTCACCTGGCAGCGCGAGGTCATCCAGGTCCACGCGGTCCTGGGCGGCAAGAACCCGCACCTCCAGACGTACCTCGTGGGCGGCATGGCCGCGGCGGTGGACGGCAACTCGCCCAACGTCATCAACTGGGAGCGCCTGACCTTCATCAAGTCCCGCATCGACCAGATGCGGGAGTTCGTGACCCAGGTCTACGTCCCGGACGTGAAGGCCGTGGCGAGCTTCTACCCGGAGTGGTGGGAGCTGGGCGCGGGCCACAAGAACTACCTGGCCTACGGCGGTCTCCAGGGCGGCAACCGCACGGACGAGTCCAAGTTCGGGTTCCCTCGCGGCGTCATCGTTGGCGGCGATCTCGGCAACCTGATCACGTTGGACCAGAAGAAGATCACCGAGGCGATCGCGCACTCGTACTACCAGTACGCGGGCGGCGACGCCGCTGCGCTCCACCCGTACGACGGCGAGACCGCGCCGAAGTACGCCGGCCCGCAGCCGCCGTACGACCTGCTGGACGTGGACAACAAGTACTCCTGGCTCAAGTCGCCGCGCTACGACGGCAAGCCGATGGAGGTTGGCCCGCTCTCCCGGATGCTGGTCGCGTACGCGGCGGGCAACGGGGTCGTGAAGAAGATCGTGGACGAGGCGCTCACGGAGCTGAAGCTCCCGGCGACGGCCCTCTTCTCCACGCTGGGTCGCGTCGCGGCCCGTGCGCTCGAGTCCGTCTACCTGCTGGACCTCATGGACCAGTGGCTCGCGGAGCTCATGAACAACATGGAGTCCGGTGACAACCGGATCCACGAGGGCGGCAAGTGGGATCCGTCCACCTGGCCGGCCGAGGCCGAGGGCTGGGGCTTCCACGAGGCGCCGCGCGGCGCCCTTGGCCACTGGGTCAAGATCAAGGACAAGAAGATCGAGAACTACCAGGCGGTGGTTCCCTCCACCTGGAACGCGGGCCCGCGTGACGAGCAGGGGCAGACCGGCCCCTACGAGGCGTCGCTGGAAGGCACGCCCGTCGCGGACCCGGAGCAGCCGCTTGAGCTCCTCCGGACGATCCACTCGTTCGACCCGTGCCTCGCGTGCGCGGTCCACGTGGTGGATGCGAAGGGCAAGGAGCGGGTGCGCGTGGAGGTGCGGTGATGACCGCCATCTCCCGGCCGGGGGCGGAGACGCCCCTGGCGCCCGCGGCGGGTCACGACGACGATGACGCCGTCCTGGGCTGCAGCCCCATCTACGTGTGGGAGGTCCCGGTCCGGGTCACCCACTGGTCCATCGTCATCTCCATCGTGGCGCTGAGCCTCACCGGCCTCTACATCCACGCGCCGTTTCTCGTCCCGTCCAAGCCGGTGGATGCCTCGTCCATGATGGCGAGCGTCCGCTGGTGGCACGAGATCTTCGCGATCGTATTCACCGTCTCCATCGCGGTTCGCTTCTACTGGGGCTTCGTGGGCAACAGCTTTGCGAGCTGGCGCCAGATCATCCCGCACCGCCGCGAGCAGTTCCACTGGCTGCGCGAGATGGCGAGGTACTACACGTTCCGCCGGCGTCATGCGCCGCCGTACGTGGGCCACAACCATCTCGCCGGTCTCGCGTACTCCGTGGTCTCGGTGGGCCTGTTCGCGCAGGTCCTCTCGGGTCTGCTGCTCTTCGGCTGGATCATGCAGTCCGGACCCATCCACGCCCTCTTCGGGTGGGGCTCGTCCGTCCCCGGCGGGATCCAGACGGTCCGCACCTTCCACTACGTGCTGACGTTCCTGTTCAGCGCGTTCGCCATCCACCACGTCTACTCCGCGATCCTCGTGGACATCGAGGAGAAGACGGGCGTGATGTCGTCCATGTTCTCGGGCTACAAGAACATCCGCCCGGCGGCGAGCCTGGAGGCCCTGGGCCTCATCGGCGACTCGCCGGAGGAGCAGGCCCGGACCAAGGCGTTCGAGCAGGTGGCCGACGCCGGCCGCAAGGACGCCTAGCGTGCACGAAGCGGGCCTGCTGGCCGCCGCCGTCGCCGAGGCGCTGGCGGCCGGCTCGCCCGAGGATCCTTCGCAGGATGGGGGCTCCGGTTCCGCCGGGGCCCGCCGTCCGGCCGTCATCGCCATCCGGGTCCACGACCCCATCCACGTTGCCCCGGAGTCCGCGTACCTCCATGCCGAGCTCGCCCTGCGCGCGCGTGGCTGGACGGACGTGGAGATCCTCGTCACCGCGGACCCCGTGACCTGCGTGATCTGCGAGGTCTCCAACGAGGTCCGCGCCGAACACCCCTTCTGCTCCGAGTGCGGGTTCCCGCTGCCGGACCACGGTGGCCACCAGGTGGAGGCCGAGGTGGTCCGCTGGGTGCCCGCCCCCTCCACCGCCGCCTGAGGTTCGCGCGTCCCCATGCCGCAGTACACGATCCTTGGCCTTGGCAACCGCCTCGAGACCGATGAGGCGCTGGGCGCTCTCGTCATCGAGGCCTTCTCGCGCGACGCCTCGCTGCTTGCGGGCCTGCCCTCGCCCGCGTCCGTGGACCTGCTGGACGGGGGCACCGTGGGCCTTGGCCTGCTGCCCTACCTGATGGACCTGGACGGGCTTCTCGTGGTGGATGTCATCAACGCCGGCGAGGCGCCCGGGACGCTCGTGGACCTCGAGGGCGAGTCCGTGATCCGCCACGACGTGGTGATGAGCGTCCACGACCTTGGCGCATCCGAGCTGCTGGGCGCCCTCCACGTGATGGAGGCGTGGCCGAAGCGTGTGCGCGTGGTGGGCATGGAGCCCGAGCGCATCGAGCTTGGCCTGGAGCTCTCCGAGCCCGTGGCCGCGGGTCTGCCCGGGCTGCTCACGCACCTGGTGTCGTACCTGCAGACGTGGCAGCGCGAGGACGGGCTCGCCGCCTCGTAGGGACCCGCGCCCGGCGTCCGCGCGCGGCATCCGCGTCGGCGTCCGCGCCGCTCGCGCGGCCTCGCCTACACTCGTGGCCGTGACCACCAACGCGCGCGGCCTCTTCATCACGCTCGAAGGCCCGGACGGCTCCGGCAAGTCCAGCCTCCTGCCGCGCCTCGCCGCGCGCCTCGCGCCGGGCGGCTGCGAGATCGTCACCACCCGCGAGCCCGGCTCGACGCCCCTGGGCGAGCGGATCCGGAGCCTGCTGCTGGACACGGAGCCCCGGATCGACCACACCGGACGCGCGGACGCGCTGCTCTTCGCGGCGGCCCGGGCCCAGCACGTGGAGGAGGTCATCTCGCCGGCCCTCGCCCGTGGTGCGGTGGTGCTGTGCGACCGGTACGCGGACTCGTCGCTGGCCTACCAGGGCGTGGGCTCCGGCGTGCCGATGGACCAGCTCCGCGAGGTGCAGCGCTTCGCCACCGGCGGGCTGCTCCCGGACCTCACGATCCTGCTGGACCTCCCCGTGGAGGTGGGCCTCTCGCGCAAGTCTGACGAGATCACCCGGTTCGAGGCGTTCCAGGACGTGGCGTACCACGAGCGGGTGCGCGCGGCGTTCCTCTCGTTCGCGGCCGCGGAGCCCGGGCGCTACGTGATCGTGGACGCGAGTGGGGACCGCGATGCCGTGCTGGAGGCGTCGTTCGCGGCGATCGCCCGCGTGGCGGACAGGCTGCCCTGTCTCGCGGGGCTCGTGCGCGCGGACTGATCCGCGCGGGTGCCGCGATCCCCGCCTCGGACCCCCGCCGGCGCGCTCCCTTGCCCGCCCGGCGGGCAACCCCGCCTCGGACCCCCGCCGGCGCGCTCCCTTGCCCGCCCGGCGGGCAACCTGCACGACGGACGTGCATTCCTGCCCGCTTCCGGATGCAGATCAGGCGATTCCGGGCACAACGTGCCGATTCTGCCCGCGTGGAGATGCAGGATCGCCGGGGCGTCGGCTGGGTTGCCCGCCAGGCGGGCAAAGGGCCGGAGACGAGCGCCGGCCGTGAACCCGGCGAGACCGCGGGGCCCTGAACCCGGAGTGTGGACTGAGCCGCGAGGACGCCGCGATCAGGCGCGGGGCGTGACCTCAACGATGGACGCGGGGGCCGAGGCACCGGCGACCGCGGCACGGGCAGCCTCGATCAGTCCCTCCGGACTCTCCCCGTCCACCGGGAAGCGGGCAACGCCGGCGCTCACGCTCACGGTGTTGCCATCGAACTCGCCCAGCTTCGCGATCCCGTCCAGGACGCGCCTTGCCACCGTGGCCCCGGCGCCGCCCGGCGCAACCAGGATGAACTCGTCACCGCCGGTCCGCCCGATCGTGTCCACCAGGCGCACGCTCTCCGCGAGCACGGAGGCGACCTGGCGCAGCACGTGATCGCCGGCGCGAGAGCCCGAGGTGCGATTGATCTCGCGGAAGCCGTCCACGTCGAAGACGGCCACGGAGACCTCCACACCGGATCGGCCCGCGCGCGCAACCTCCAGCTCCAGCACCCGAGAGACCGTCCGGCCATTCGCCAGGCCCGTGAGAGCGTCCGTGAGGGCCACCCGCTCCAGCCACTCGGAGCGCTCCGCGGCCATGGAGCTGGTCCGGAAGAGCGTCACCGCGGCGGCGACCATGTCCGCCACGGCCACGAGAACGGTCTCCTCGTCCGCACCAACGGTGTGCTCTCCGGGCCAGCCGAAGGAGAGGACGCCAACGCCCACCTCCACCTCCCCGCCGCCGGAGACCACGAGCGGCAGGTCCGCGCCCGTCATGGGCGTGCCGTCCGGCGTCTGGCCCGTGCGGCCCAGGGTTCCTGAGCGATCGAGGGCGGCATGGTGGATGGGATGGTCCGGGTTGCCAACCACGTCCGCCTCGAAGGCCTCGATCGTGTCCTCCGCGATGCCCAGGGTGAGCAGCAGCTCCAGCGCATTGCGGTCCGGGTCCAGGGCGAAGACGGCGGCCATCGAGGCACCGGTCGCGGCGGCGCCGGCCTCCACGATGACGGCCAGCGCCTGGTCCAGGTCCGCGGCGCGCGCGAGCGCCGCGGCTCCGGCCGACAGCACGCCCAGCGAGCCGGCAGCCGCCCCGTTCGAGTCCGTCACGAAGTCCCTCCGCAAGGTGCGCCCCGGGGTGCCGCCGTGCAGGCGGGCGGCGGAGTCATCCGGGGCATGGCGCGCCCGCATCCTACACCGGCAGCATGGCTCCGCACCCTCCCCGTGCGGGGGATGGGACGCGGCCGGCGGCGGAGCAGGCCACCACAGGCGCGCCCTGGGCTATGCTCCGCGCGTGAAGCTCGTCGTCGCAATCGTCCACAGCGAGGATGCCGGTGCCCTCACGGACGCCCTCCTCGAGCACGACTTCCGTGCCACCCGCCTCCACTCGTCCGGTGGCTTCCTCAAGCAGTCCAACGCCACGGTCATGCTGGGCGTGGAGGACGACGAGGTTGACGAGGTCATGGGGATCATCCGGGAGAGCTGCCACTCGCGGACCCAGATGGTGAACCCCATGCCGCCGATCATGGAGCCGGGCGAGTTCTTCATGCCCTTCCCGCTCGAGGTGGAGATGGGCGGCGCCACCGTCTTCGTGGTGCCCGTGGAGCGGTTCGAGCGGCTCTGAGCCGCCGGCCCCGCGCGCGGCCCGAGACCGAGACCGAGACCGAGACGCGGGGAGGAGCGCGGAACCGTGGCGAACCCGAGGATCGACGCCCTGGCGGACCTCGCCCCGGACATCGTGGGCGCATGGCGGGGCATCGAGGCCGGGGCCTTCATCGCCGTCCGCCGCGAGTTGCGCAAGCGCGCGGGCGCCGGCACGGCCCAGGGGATCAACGGACAGCTGGCCCACGTGGCGCAGGCGCTCGCCGCCGTGACCGAGACCCTGCCGGACCGGGCCTTCGGGCTGCCGGGCGGCGAGGAGGACTGGACGGTCGCCCAGGCGCTGGGTCACACGGCCGATGCGCGGGCCGGGCTGGCGATGGCCGCGAGCCTGGCGGCGCAGGGTCGCTGGCCGGCCGATGCCGCGCCCGTGGTCCCGGGGATCCCCGGCGAGGCGGGCACGGACCGCGCGGGCCTCATCCGGCGCCTGCACGGCAGCACCAGGATCATCGAGCGGGCCGCGCGCGCCGTCGCCGGCCACGAGACGGACCCGTGCCCCCTGGAGCATCCCCTGGTGGGCCGGATGCGCTGTGGCGAGTGGCTCCTCTTCGCAGGCGTCCACGACCTGATGCACCTGGAGCAGCTGGAGCGCCTGGAGCGCGAGCTGGCGGACGAGACCGGCGCTGCGGGGACCGCAGGCGCATGAGCCTGAAGCCGGACCTCATCGAGTGCTGGGTCTTCCGCGTCCGCCCCGCGGCGGGCCAGGACGACCCCACCGCGGACGCGGACCGCCTCGAGATCCTCCTGATCCGCCGCGCACCCCACCGGATCTTCCCCGGGCTCTGGCAGTGTGTCACCGGCGGCATCGAACCCGGCGAGCGCGCGCCCGCCGCCGCGATGCGCGAGGTGGCGGAGGAGACGGGTCTCGCAGGCGACGAGATCCTGGCCTGGTACGACCTTGACCAGGTGGCCCCGTTCTACGACGAGGGCAGCGACGCCGTGGTGGTCTCCGCGATCTTCGCCGCGCGGGTCAGCCCGGGTGCCCGCCCGCGAGAGTCCTGGGAGCACGACGGCCTGCGCTGGGTCCCCGCCGCCGAGGCCCCGCGCCTCGCGATCTGGCCCTCGTACGCGGAGTCCATCCGGCGCATCAGCGAGCAGCTGCTGGAGCCGGACCTCGCACGCTGGTTCCTGGTGGATGCGGACGGACGGAGAGTGGCCCGTCGACCCCTGCAGGATCCCCCCGCGCGCTCCTCCTGACCGGGCCCGGACGGTCCGTCAGGCGACGGGCGATGCGCGCAGCGCCTCTCGAACCGCGGCATCCAGCTCCCGGGTCGTGAAGGGCTTGGGGACAAGCCTGAACAACCCGGCCGCATGGCCGCCCTCGTCAAGCTCCGGCGCGTGGCCGGAGACGAAGACGACGGGAATGCCCGGCCAGTGCCGCTGCATGATCTGCTGCAGCTCGGCGCCCTGGATGCCTGGCATCCTCACATCGGAGACGACCAGGTCCACCCGCTGCGAGCGATCTGCGAGCAGGCCCAGCGCGACGTGGCCGGAGTCCGCCTCCAGGACCGTGTAGCCAAGACCGCGCAGCATGCGGGCGGTGACGACGCGAACCGCGGACTCGTCCTCCACCACCAGGATGCACGGCTGTCGCAACGCCCCGGCGCCGTGGATCGCCCCGTCGCCCGTGGCGCGTGCCTCGTCCGTCCGGTCCTGCTTGCCGGCCGGCAGACCTGCACAGGGCAGCTCGATCCTGAAGGTGGTGCCAACCCCCTCCGCAGACGTCACCCCGATGGTGCCGCCGGACCCCGTCACGATCCCGTAGACCGTCGCGAGACCCAGGCCGGTGCCCTTCCCGACCTCCTTGGTCGTGAAGTACGGGGTGAACACCTGCGAGAGGGTCGCCTGGTCCATCCCGGTGCCAGTGTCCTGGACCTCGATGACGACGCACCTGTCCGGGATGCCGGCCGTCGTGGCGCTCCGCATGGCGAGCCCGGCGTCAACCCGGATCGTCAGTTCGCCGCCGTCCGGCATCGCGTCGCGGGCGTTCACCACGAGGTTCACGATCACCTGCTCCAGCTGGCCGGGATCGGCGAGCACCAACGCGGTGTCGCGCATCCTGACCACCTCGATGCCGATGTTCCCGCCCAGCAGGCGCACCAGCATGGGTGCCAGCCCGTCGAGCAGCTGGACCACGTCGACCACGCGCAGCTCTGGCGCACGGCGCCGGCTGAACGAGAGCAGCTGGCGTGTCATCGCCGCAGCCCGCTCGGCGGCCACGAGGACCTGTTGCATGTCGTCTGCGGCCGGGCTCCCGGGGGGCACGGCCTGCAGGGCGAAGGTGCCGAACCCGGAGATGGCCGAGAGGACGTTGTTCATGTCGTGGGCAAGGCCGCCGGCAAGCTGACCAACCGCCTCGAGGCGCTGCGCCTGGGCCAGCTGTGCCTCCAGGCTGCGCCGCGCCGTGATGTCCGTCACAACCGACACGGACACCTCGATCGAGCCATCGGGGCCACGGCGCTCACGACCGCGGTCCTCCACCCAGATGTAGCTTCCGTCCGAGCGCCGGATGCGGTACTCGTGGGCCCATCGTCCGTCCCCGCCATACCAGAGCCTGTCGCACTCGGGCAGGTCGTCCGGGTGCACCAGCGCGCGCCACGACGTGTCCGAGGTGACCTCGTCCGGACGGAAGCCCAGGATCCGCTCGATCGCAGGGCTGACCGACATCGCGTGCTCCGCCTCCTGGAAGCACACGATCGCGTCCACCTCGTCGAGCGTCCGCCGAAGGCGATCCTCGCTGGCTACGAGGGCGTCCTGCGCGGCCTGCAGCTCGGTGACGTCCGAGACCGAGCAGTTGAGGGACGTGGCAACCCCCTCGTCGTCGCGGGTGACGATGCCCACGACGTGGACGAGCCGCTCGCGACCCGAGTCAGGGCGTCTGACCCGGTACGTGATGTCGGCCACCTTGCCCGGTCGCCCGAGGACATCGTCGAAGCACTCGCTGGTGCGGGCCCGGTCGTCCGGGTGCGTGCAGCTGCGGAAGTCCGACCAGGGCAGGCGGCCATCCGGATCGGTGGAGATGCCGTAGATGTCCGAGGCCACGGCCGAGAAGCGGGCGACGAAGCTGGAGAGGTCCACGGAGAACGTGCCGGTGCGCCCACCGCTCGTGGTGGCAAGCAGGGCATGGCGTGACTGCACCAGGGCCGTCTCGCGGGCGTGCTCCTCCGTTGCGTCCCGGAGGAATATCGCCACGCCACCGTCAACTCGCGATGCCCGGCCTTCAAGCCAGTGGCCCGTGACCGGATGGCGGAACCCGATCCGTTCCACGGAGCCGGTGCCCGCCTGTCGCGCGGCGATCAGCAGCGAGGGCTCGCCCAGGTCCACCAGCTCCAGTGCGGGCCTGGTGCCCGCCAGCGGGTTGCCGGAGCGGCCAAGCTCACGGTCTGCTGCCGGATTGGACTCGAGGCAGACCCCGTCCGGGTCCAGCAGGAGCGCGGGATCCGCCTCCTGGAGCAGCAGCGGCGCCGGAGCGCGCGGGGACTCGTGGATCACGTGTTTCTCTCTCCACCCGGCTGAGCATGCACCGGATCGCGCGATCGGATGGGACGCCGCGCGCGTGAGCGGCAGTATCGAGTGGGAGCAGCACCCCGGGGGAGTCGCCCATTCGTGGGGGTCGCCGGTCACCTGGCCGGCGCCTGGGACCCGCCCTCAGCCGGCCACGGGCACCTCGTCCAGCGCCGCCGCCACGGCATCGCGGAGCGCCTCCGCGGAGCAGGGCTTGGGCAGCAGCGCCACGCCGAGATCGTCCGCGACCTCCTCCGCGCCCGGCGCATAGCCCGAGAGGAAGACGGCGGGGAACCCGGGACGCATGTCCCGAAGCCGTCGCACGAGCTCCGTTCCCTGCATCCCGGGCATGCGCACGTCCGTGATCACCGCCCTCGCGTCGAAGTCCGTCCGCGTGGCCAGGGCCAGCGCCTCCATGCCGTTCGTGGCAGAGACCACGGAGTACCCGAGCGACTCCAGCAGCCGGGCGGTCACGGCCCGCACCGTTGGCTCGTCCTCCACCAGCAGGACCTGGCGCACGGGCATGGACGGATCCGCGACCGGCGCCACGAAGGCGGCAGTCCCTCCTGGCCCGGTCTCCCCGGGCATCATGTCGTCCGCCGGCGACTCGGACACCCCCGGCAGCTCGATGGCGAACCGTGTGCCCTGCCCCGGCTGCGACGTCACCGAGATCCGTCCGCCGGATCCCGTCACGATCCCGTAGACCGTCGCGAGGCCCAGGCCCGTCCCGCGGCCCAGCTCCTTCGTGGTGAAGAACGGCGTGAACACCTGGGCGAGCGTCGCCTCGTCCATGCCGGAGCCGGTGTCGTCCACCTCGAGCCGCACGCACCGGGCGCCGGCCCGGGCGGCGATGTCCGCCGGGCAGGCCGCCGCCGATGTCCGGATGGCCAGGCGGCCGCCCTCTGGCATGGCGTCCCGGGCATTCACCGCGAGGTTCACGATCACCTGTTCCACCTGGCCGGGGTCCGCTCGCACCGCGGGCAGGTTGGGCTCGTGGGTCACCGAGATCTCGATGTGCTCGCCAAGGAGGCGGCCAAGCATCGGTACCAGCCCGTCCACCACCGTGCCGACATCGATAACCCGCGGCTCCAGCGGCTGCCGCCGGCTGAACGCGAGGAGCTGCCGGGTCAGCGCAGACGCACGATCCGCGGCCAGCATGACCTGCCCGATGTCCTCCGACGCCGGGCTGCCCGGCTCAACCTCCTCCGCCACGAAGCGCGCGTAGCCGGAGATCGCGGCGAGGATGTTGTTCATGTCGTGCGCGACGCCGCCGGCGAGCCTGCCGACGGCCTCCAGGCGCTGGGCCTGGCGGAGCTGCGCCTCCATGCTGCGGCGTGCGGTCACATCCACGATGACCGAGACCGTGGACCTCGCCGACCCGTCGGCGAACCGCTCGCGCCGGCCGCGTTCGGCGAGCCAGAGCCAGTGGCCGTCCGCGTGCTGGAACCGGTACTCCAGGTCCCAGGCGTTGGACGGGTGCTGCCATCCCGCGAGGGCTGCCTCGATGTCGTCCGGGTGCACCCGCCGGTTGAAGTCGCCGTACGTCTGGATCTCCCCGGGGCGGTATCCCAGGAGTCGCTCGCACTGCGGGCTCAGGACGATGGGGTGGCCCGGCTCGTCCTGGAAGACGATGATTCCCTCGACGCCTTCGACGGTGGTGCGCAGCCGGTGCTCGGACAGCTGCAGCGCAGCGATGGCCGCCCGTTCCGCGGTGACGTCCCGCTTGACTGCGACGAACGCCGAGATGGAGCCGTCTGCGTCGCGGATGGGTGTGATGGACGCCTCCTCCACGTAGCGTCGGCCATCCTTGCGCAGGTTGACCAGGTCGCCCGTCCAGCGCCGGCCGGCCATGAGGTCTGCCCACAGCGCCTCGTAGTAGGCACGGGGATGCTCCCCGCTCTTGAGCAGGCGCGGATTGCGTCCCACCACCTCGTCACGCCCGTAGCCGGTGATCCGCTCGAAGGCCGGGTTGACGTAGGTGATGTCGCCCGAGACGTCCGCCACCACGACGGACTCCGTCATGAGCTGCATGGCGGTGGCCAGCCGCAGGATGTCCGCCTGCGCGTGCAGCCGCTCCTCCACGTCGCGGACCACCGCCGTGATCCGCGTGCCATCCTGGGTGCTCCATGCGGCCGCGGCCACCTCCACGCCGCCGACGGTGCCATCCCTGCGCAGCACGCGGAGCTCCGTGGGGCCGGCGGACGCCGGGGCCGCGCCGGTTGCGAGCGCCCTGAGCATCTCGCCGTAGGCCGGTCGAACCTGCTCCGGCATCAGGTCGAGGACGGAGCGGCCGGACAGCTCGTCCGGGGACCACCCGAAGATCCGTCCGGAGGCCGTGCTGGCGGCCTCGATGGTGCCCAGCGGATCCAGGGTGAGGATGGCGTCCGGCGCCGTCTCGGCAAGGACCCGGTAGCGGGTCTCGCTCAGCCGGAGCGCAGCCTCGCGCTCCATGGCCTCCGTGGCGTCGATGGCCACCGACAGGAGCCCGTGGCCGCGGCCGTCATCGTGCTCGATCCACCGGCCCCGGTCCGCCACCCAGACCCAGTGGCCCTGTGCATGGCGTACCCGGTAGTACACGAACCACGCCGGGACGCCGCTACGCCAGACGGCATCCAGCATGGGGAAGTCGTCCGGGTGGATCAACGCGTCCCAGGCGTCGAAGCTGGCAAGGTCCCGCGGGGCGTACCCGAGGATCCGCTGGACGGGCTCGCTCACCAGGACGGGTGCTCCGGCGTGCTCCTGGTAGCACACGATCGCATCCACGCCGTCCAGCATCCTGCGCAGCTGGACCTCGTCGGCGGATCCCGGACCTCGTGGATCAGCCTCGAACGACTCGTGGAGGTGGACCGCCACACCGCTGCCGGCCAGGGAGACGCGCCCGCCCAGCGCGCGTCCGCCCGCTCCCAGGCGAATGTGCAGGGGCACCCGCATGCGCGAGGGGTCGGGTGCCGCACCGATGCCGCCAGCGCCCGCCGCATCTGCATCGCGCTCCGGCCGTCGCGCCCCGGAGAGCGTCGCGATCCCCGTGCGGATGGCGGCCAGGAGCTCGGGCGGGATCCCGCTGGCAAGCGCGGCCCCGGACGCCGACGACCCGATCCCCAGCAGGAGCCGGGCGGCGGCGTTCGCGTAGTGGCACAGACCATCCGGACCGCAGAGCAGGAGAGGCTCGCCGTCCTCCAGCAGGAGCAGCACGTCGTCGCGGCTCAGGGTGGGAAGTGTCATTCGAGCAGACCGGAGATCGTGAAGTCCGGGGCCTCAATCTGTGCCCCGCCGTCTCCACTATGCCCTGCCCGGGCTCGCGGTGCAGGCCCCCATCCGTGCACCCCGGGCCAAGGTCGTGCAGGGGAGCGCCGGTGACCGCACGGCGCTACACGCCGTCTGTCTCGCCGAGCACCTCCGCCAGCGCGCCACCCAGGGAGGCCGCCGTGAATGGCTTGAGCACGAGCACGGCCCGCTCAACCATGGGCTGCCCATCGTCAAGGTCGCCCGCGAAGCCGGTCATGAACACCACGGGAAGGTCCGGGCGAAGACGACGCAGGCGACGGGCGAGCTCCGGTCCCTGCATCCCGGGCATGCGCACGTCGGACACCAGCACATCGAAGCCGGTGATCGTCGAGGCGGCCCGCGCCAGCGCGTCCTGGCCGGACTCCGCAGCCACCACCTCGTAGCCCAGGGTCTCCAGCAGACGCCCGACCATCGTGCGGATGGACGCGTTGTCCTCGGCGAGCAGCACCCGGCCGCCCCGCCCGCGCGTCGCCACCGGCGTCTCGGCGACCGGCTCGACCGGCTCCTCGGCTGTGACCGGCAGATCCACCGTGAACGTGGTGCCGGCTCCGGGGATGGACGCAACCTCAACCCGCCCGCCGCCCGCGTTCACGATGGCCAGCACCGTCGCGAGGCCCAGGCCGGTGCCCCTGTCCTGCGCCTTGGTGGTGAAGAACGGCTCGAAGACCCGCGCGACCGTCTCCTCGTCCATGCCGTCGCCGGTATCCGCGACCGTGAGGCGCACCCAGCCGGACCGGCCGCCCGAGTCGGGATCCGGGACGTGGACCAGCGATGTCCGGATGGCGAGCCGCCCGCCGCCCGGCATCGCGTCCCGGGCGTTGACCGCAAGGTTCATCACGACCTGCTCCAGCTGGCCCGGATCGCAGCGGACCAGTGCGGGTTCCGTGGTGCGGGTCACCTCCACCTCGATGTGCTCGCCCAGGAGCCTGCGCAGCATGGGCGCCAGGCCGTCCACGACGGTGCCGACGTCCACCACCCTGGTGCTCGCAGCACGCCGCCGCCCGAAGGCGAGGAGCTGGCGCGTGAGCGCAGCGGCCCGCTCCGCGGCAAGGAGGACCTGCGCCATGTCCGCGGCGGCCGGCGATCCCGGCTCCAGCGCCTCCGCCACGAACGCTCCATAGCCTGAGATGGCGGCGAGGATGTTGTTCATGTCGTGTGCCACACCGCCGGCCAGCTGGCCCAGCGCCTCGATCCGGCGCGCCTGGTCCAGCTGCTGCTCCAGCGACTTGCGGGCGGTCACGTCCACGAGCGCCGAGATGGAGGCATGGGCGGTGCCATCGGCCGTCCGATCCTTCCGGCCGCGGTCGCTCAGCCAGATCCACGTTCCGTCAGCGCGCCGGACCCGGTACTCCAGGTCCCACGTGCCGCCGGGGCTCCGGTTCCACGCCTCCATGGCTCCCGGCAGGTCGTCCGGGTGGACGATCGCCTGCCATGCGCGGTAGTCCCACTGCCGGTCTCGTGGATATCCAAGGATGCGGGCCGCCTGTGGGCTCAGGATCAGCTCCTCGCCCGGGCCGTCCTGGAAGACGATGACCGCATCGACGCCCTCCAGCGTCCGGCGCAGCCTGTCCTCGCTGGTCCGCAGGGCCGCCTCGTCCGCGACCACGTGCGTCACGTCCACCGAGACGGTCACGAGCCCCCGAGGGCGCCCTTCGCCGCGCTCCATCCAGCGTCCCCGATCGGCCAGCCACACCCAGGAGCCATCGCGATGCCGCATCCGGTACCGGATGTGCCACGCCTGGCTGGTCTGCCAGGTGGCCTTGCAGGCAGGCAGGTCCTCCGGGTGGACGCGACGGTCCCAGGCCTCGAACGTGCGCATCTCGTCCGGGGTCCAGCCCAGGATCCGCTCCACCGGGGAGCTCACGATGATGGGCTGGCCGGCCTCCTCCTGGTAGCAGACGATCGCGTCCACGTTGTCCAGGCTCCAGCGGAGGCGCTCCTCGCTCGCCCGCAGGGCGTCGTGATCCGCCTTGAGGTCCGTCACGTCCGTGCTCATCACGTTCACGAGCGTGGGCGCCCCGGCGACATCGCGGGTCACGATCCCCATGACATGGACCAGGCGCAGGTCGCCATCGTCGGCCCGGCGGATCCGGTAGGTGAGGTCCATCACCCGGCCCGGTGCGGCCACGCCCTCGGCAATCGTCCTGGCGGTGACGGGCAGGTCGTCCGGGTGGACGAGGGATCGGAGTGCCGGCCAGGGGCGGACAGGCCCGTCCGCGGGATCCAGGCCGTAGATGCGAAGCGCGTCCGCGGTAAGCCGCGCCTCGCTGCGGGCGAGGTCCAGGACCCACGAGCCGCGCAGGCCCCCCGCCACCGTCGAGAGCAGCTCGTGACGGCTCTGGGCTGCGGCGGCCTCCTGTGAGATCTGGTCCGTGGTGTCGTGGGCGTGGACGGCGGCGCCGTCGGCGTCCCTGGCCACGCGGGCCCTGAGCCAGCGCCCGCTCAGGGGGTGGCGAAGCGTGATGTGGCGCTCACGACCGTCCGCCACCACGTCGATGAGCGCGTCGCGCAGGGCCGGCTCCCCAACGGCGGCAAGGTCCGCGGCGGCGTGGCGCCCAACGGGCGTGCCGAAGCCGGGGTCGAGCGCCGTGCGGCCGGCGGTGTTGGCGAACGTGCACAGACCACGACCGTCGAAGAGCAGCACGGGATCGCCGCCCTCGAGCAGTCGCACGGCCCGCGCCGAGAACGCGGAATCCATGTCCAAACCGGCAGTCTCCAGGCTGCCCCCGGGTGAATGCGGAGCGCCGGTGCAGATCTCCCCTCCGTGCCGGCTGGCGCGCAGTATGGCACCAGCGCGTGGACGGTGGGGCGGGTTGCGTCAGTAGACCTCGGGCACGAACGTCTGCTCGTCCAGCGGAGGCCGGACGTAGCCGCGGTCCGGCTCGCGCGGCGGCAGGATGATGGGCTCCGGCGTGAGGTCCTCGTACGGGATCAGGCTCAGCAGGTGCTTGATGACGTTGAGGCGGGCGCGCTTCTTGTCGTCCCCGCGGACCACGTACCAGGGCGCCTGCTTGATGTCCGTGTGCCGGAACATCTCGTCCTTGGCGATGGAGTACTCCACCCAGCGCGTGCGGCTCATGAGGTCCATGGGCGAGAGCTTCCAGCGCTTGGTGGGGTCGCTGATGCGGCCCTGGAACCGGCGCTCCTGCTCCGCGTCGCTGACGGAGAACCAGTACTTCACGAGGATGGTCCCGGAGCGGACCAGCATGCGCTCGAACTCCGGGCAGGAGCGGTAGAACTCCTCCACCTCGGCGGGCGTCGCGAAGCCCATGACCCGCTCCACGCCGGCGCGGTTGTACCAGGAGCGGTCGAAGAGGACGATCTCGCCCGCGGCGGGCAGGTGCGACACGTAGCGCTGGAAGTACCACTGGCTCCGCTCCCGCTCGGTGGGGGCGGGGAGGGCGGCGATCCGCGCGACGCGGGGGTTGAGGCCCATCGTGATCGTCTTGATGGCACCGCCCTTGCCGGCGGCATCGCGCCCCTCGAAGATCACGACCACCTTGAGGCCGCGGGCCTTCACCCACTCCTGGAGCTTGGCCAGCTCCAGCTGGAGCCTGGCCAGCTCGCGCAGGTAGTCCTTCTCCGGGAGCTTCCGGGATCCCGGGACCTCGTCGTCGCGGCTGTCCGCGCCGAGCGTGGTGGCGGCGTCGAGGTCACCGTGGTGGTGGTGCTCGCCCTGCTCGCCGTGCTTGTGCTTGCCCTTGTCCTTGGCCATGGGTGCTGCATCCCCTGGTAGACGTCCCCGGCCAGCCGATGGGGGACCCGTCAAGTATGGCGTCGGCTGTCTCCCCGGTAGACTGTCGCAAACGCGGGGCCGGAGGAGGATGCAGTTGCGGGTGAGGTGGGCGCGATGACCGAGACGCCGGCGAATCGCCGGGTCTTCCGTTCCAAGGTGGACAACATCCGTCCCACGTACGGCTTCGAGGACGTGAGCCTCGCCCCGGGCACGGACACGGTGGATCCCGCCGATGTCGTGCTCGCCCAGGAGTTCTGCGGCCTGCCGCTGGGCATCCCGGTCCTGGCCGCCGCCATGGACGCGGTCGCGGACATCGCCCTCTCCGGCGAGCTCGCCCGCCTCGGCGGTCTCTCCATCCTGAACCTCGAGGGCGTCCAGTTCCGGTACGAGGATCCCAGCGAGGTCCTGGCGCGCATCATCGCCGCGCCGGACGGCGAGGTGCAGGACGTCCTGGCGGAGGCGTACAGGGCGCCCATCCGCGAGGAGCTGATCGCCCGCCGCATCGCGGAGCTCCACGCCGCGGGCTCCAGGGCCGCCTTCTCAGCCACCCCGGGCGTCGCCCGGCGCTTCGGCCCCATCTGCGCGGAGCACGGCGCGGACCTCTTCCTTGTCCAGTCCCAGGTCTCGTCCGCGCGCCACATCGCGTCCGGCTACGAGCCGCTGGCCCTCTCGGACTTCACCGCGTCCATGCCCATCCCGGTCGCGGTGGGCAACACCACCAACGCCGCCGCCGCATTCGCGCTCATGGAGCAGGGCGCCGCCGCGATCTTCGTGGGGGTTGGGCCGGGCGCCGCGTGCACCACGCGCGAGGTGCTGGGCATCGGCATCCCCCAGGTCACGGCCATCGCGGACGTCGCGGGCGCGCGTGACGCGTTCCTCGCGGAGACCGGCCGCTACATCCCGGTGATCGCGGACGGCGGCATGAAGCGCGGCGGCGACATCGCCAAGGGCATCGCCGCGGGCGCGGACGTCGTCATGCTGGGCTCGCCGCTGGCACGCGCCGCCGAGGCGCCGGGCAAGGGCACCAACTGGGGAATGGCCGCCCCGTCACCGGTCCTGCCGCGCGGCACGCGGATCAAGGTGGGGACCGTGGGTCCGCTGGACCAGATCCTCAACGGTCCGTCGCACGTCACGGACGGCACGCAGAACCTGATGGGCGCCCTGCGCCAGTCCATGGCCGCCCTGGGCGCCCGAACCGTGCGTGAGATGCACGACGTGGAGATCGTGTACGCCCCGTCCGTGGTGACCGAGGGCAAGTCCTGGCAGCTGCGCGGCA
>CAIYZX010000347.1 GCA_903930745.1 uncultured Chloroflexota bacterium
ACGCCGTGCTCCCGGTAGAGCGTGGCGAAGTCGAACGCCTGGAGCGTCATGTAGCTGAACTCGGTGAAGGAGAGGCCGCGCTCAAGCCGCTGCTGGACGGAGTCCTTCGCCAGCATGTACGGCACGGTGAAGTGCTTGCCCACGTCGCGAAGGTAGTCGATCAGCGAGATGGACCCCAGCCAGTCGTAGTTGTTCGCCATCACGGCCTGCGCGGGTCCCGGCGTGAAGTCCAGGAACCGTTCCAGCTGGGCGTGGATGGCGGCCACGTTGTGGGCCAGCGTCTCACGGTCCAGGAGGTTCCGCTCGGACGAGCGCCCGGACGGGTCGCCGATCATCCCCGTCCCGCCGCCAACGAGGGCCACCGGGATGCCGCCGTGCTGCTGCAGACGCACGAGGCCGAAGATGGGGATCAGGTGCCCGATGTGCAGCGAGTCCGCCGTGGGATCGAACCCGATGTAGGCCTTGATCGGCCGTCCGGTCGCCAGGCGCGCGGGAAGACCGGGCGTGGTGGACGAGAGGATCCCGCGCCAGGCGAGATCGTCCAGGAGGGTGGCCAGGCCGCCCTCGGCGGCAGGGTTCGTGGTCATCGGGCGTCACAGGGCTTCGGCCGGCTTCGTCGGGTTGACCGGCCCGCCGGCATGGCTCGGGCATCAATCCGCAGCATGGTATCGTGCCCGCAATGCAGACCAGCCTCAGCCGGCGGCAGCGCCAGCGGCGCCGCTCCGACCAGCGTCGCCCCAGGGGCAACGGCGTCATCGCCGCCGTCGCGGTCGCCCTTCCCCTATTCCTGTTCATGGTGCTGCTGCTTGTCGGTCTCACCGGAGCGACGTTCGCCGTGGCCGGCTACACCTACATGGCGAAGGACCTGCCGGATCCCCAGCAGGCGCTGGAGGCGATCAAGTTCGCCCAGCAGAGCAAGATCTACGACCGCACGGGCGAGGTCCTGCTGGCCAAGCTCGGCTCGGACCGGCGTGAGCTCGCAACATACGCGGAGATCCCGCCGGAGATGGTGGACGCCACCACGGCCGTGGAGGACGGAACCTTCTGGGAGAACTCCGGCTTCGACCCGATCGGCTTCGTCTCCGCCGCCATCGACACGCTGCAGGGCAACGACCGCGGCGGCTCCACGATCACGCAGCAGCTTGTGCGCAACCGTCTCCTGCCTGCGGACGTGGTCGCAGTGGGCTCGGACAAGTACGAGCGCAAGATCAAGGAGATCATCCAGTCCATCCGCCTGACGCAGGCGTACCCGGGCGAAGAAGGCAAGCAGGCCATCATCGAGGCATACCTCAACAACAACTACTACGGCAACCGTGCCTACGGCGTGGCTGCGGCGGCCCAGGCGTACTGGCGCAAGCCGCTTGGCGAGCTCAGCCTCGCGCAGTTCGCCCTGCTCGCGGGCATCCCGAAGTCCCCCACGAACTACGACCTCGTGCAGAACGCGCAGGAGCAGCCGTGCACAGGCGCCGACGGCAAGGCGACCACGTGCCTGGTCGTCCCGGACACCACGGACGTCGTGAAGCGCCGCAACAAGATCCTCGAGCTGATGAAGACCCGGTCGGTGAAGACGCCTGCAGGCAAGTACACGGCGGCGGACTACGAGGCCGCGAAGTCCGAGCCCGTGATCCTGGCCCCGCAGACCACAGACCAGTGGCGCGCCCAGCACTTCGTCTGGCAGGTTCGCGCCCAGCTGGCGCAGCTCGTCTGCGGCAGCAAGGAGTGTGACCGCATCGACACAGGCGGGTACACCGTCACCACCACGCTGGACTACCGGATGCAGCGCATCGTGGAGAAGTGGGTCTACGCCGCGGCCCTCGTCCCGAACTCGAACAACCAGGACCAGCTGCTCAAGGCGCGCGGGATCCCGCGAAGCGAGTGGTCGTGGATCAAGGGTCTTGCCGGCCACAACCTCCACAATGCCGCCGCCGCCATCCTGGACTACCGGACGGGCCAGGTCCTGGCGTACCAGGGCTCGGCCTCCTACACGGGCAAGGGGAACACCAAGTACCAGCCGCAGTTCGACGTCCTCTCGGACGGGTGGCGCCAGCCCGGCTCGTCCATCAAGCCCCTGGTGTACCTGATCGGCATCGAGGATCGCACGATGACCGCGGCCACGATGTTCATGGACGTCGTCACGAACTTCTCGCCCGCCGGAATCGAGCCGTTCACGCCCACGCAGGCCGATGGCCTGGAGCGGGGCCCTGTCCGCATGCGCAACGCCCTGCAGTTCTCGCTCAACGTCCCGGCCATCAAGGCGGGCATCCTCAACGGGCTGGATCACCAGTTCGAGCGAACCAAGGACTTCGGACTCGTCTACCCCGCCACGGCGATCCCGGTGACGTCGGAGAGCATCGGCACCCTCGAGGTGCACCCGATCGACATGGTGAGCGCCTACGGAGCCATCGCGAACGGTGGCGTCCTGATGCCCAGGCAGTTGGTGCTCTCCGTGGTGGATTCCGAGGGCAACCAGGTATGGCCGCCGCCGGACAGCAAGATCACGGGCACGCGCGTTGCCTCCCGACAGGCCGCGTACATCATCACGGACATCCTCTCCGGCAACACGCAGGATCGTGTGAACCCCTTCTGGGCCAAGTGGAAGATCACGAACGGTGTGACCGGCGGGTCCAGCCGCCCTGCCGCGTACAAGACGGGCACCACGAGCGACAACCGCGACGTGCACGCGTACGGGTTCCTCGCGGCGCCCGAGGACAAGACGCTCCCGGCGCTCGTCGCCGGCGTGTGGATGGGCAACTCGGACAACTCGCCCAACGATGGCAAGCTCTCGCTGGACACGTCCGCGCCCCTCTGGTCGGCCATCCTGTCGGACGTGTCCAAGGACATGCCCGTTGACGAGTTCTCGCGCCTCAAGCCGAAGGGCCTGGAGACGGCGACCGTGGATGCCTTCACGGGCATGCTCCCAGGGCCGTCCACCACCAAGACCGTCTCCGAGATCTTCCTCCCGGGGACCGTGCCAACGAGCCGCTCCGACATCGCCGTGGCCGTGGACATCGACCAGGCGAGCGGCCTTCTCTGGCAGGAGGGATGCGTGGGGCCGATGGTGACCCAGACGTTCATCGACTTCTCCACGTATGACGCCGGCTTCACGCAGTGGCAGAAGGCCGACATCGCCTGGCAGGACCGGGCCGCGAAGGGCCCGGGTGTCGCCGGGGGTCAGAAGAAGACGCGGACCGCCTACTTCTACGGGGGCGGGTTCTACCCGTACGGCAGGACCTGGGGCGGGACCTTCGCACCCAAGGATCTCTGTCCGATCGGGACGCCGTCGCCGTCGCTCTGCGTGTCGCTGGACCCGGCGTCTCCGTGCCCATCGGTGGAGCCAACCGCCTCGCCCACCGGGACGCCCTCGCCGACCACCACGCCGAAGCCGGGCCACACGTCCAAGCCCACGCCATCCCCCTGACCCCGCTCCCGGTCCCGCCGGGAACGGCTGCCCTCGCCGGTCAGAGCCTGACGATCGTCGCCCCGTCGCCTCCCTCGCCGCGCTCCCCCGCCCGGAAGCTGCGCACGAGGGGATGGCCGCCCGCCTGGGCTCGAACGGCGTCACGCAGCGCGCCCGTGCCCATGCCGTGGATGATCACCACCTGCTCGAGACCGGCGAGGGCCGCGTCATCCAGGTAGCGCGACAGCGCCTCGAGCGCCTCGTCCACGCGCGCGCCACGCAGGTCCAGTGACGAGGCGACCGTCCGAGCGCGCTGGAGGCCAAGGCTGCCGATGGCGGCCGGCCTGGAGGTTCGCGCGCCGCCGGCGCGCGTCGCCGCCCTCACCGCGTCCGCCTCCGTCTGCGGGCCATCGCCGAACACGGCTCCTCCCCCGCTCCCGGGCACACCGATGGCGGCCTCGAGATCCTCCACGGCGACGGAGACGCGCATCCCGCCCGCTTCGAGCGTCGCCCGTGTGCCTCCCTTCTCCAGGGCGGCGATGCGGCCCTCCCAGCCACCGCTGCGGCTCCGGGCGCGGTCGCCAAGGCGCCACGTTCGCGGCTTCTCGGGCCGCCGCTCCGGTTCACGGCGAGCTTCCGGGAGCCGCTCCAGCGTTGCGTCCGCACGGGCCAGCACCGCGTCGATGGCCGGCGCCGTGACCGTCTCGCGCTCAAGGCGGCGGCGCAGGGCCGCCACGTCCTCCTTGAGGCTGTCCACCAGCCGCTGGGCCTCATCACGGGCCGCCTTGACGGCTTCATCGCGCTCTCGGCGTGCCCGGCGGCGCTCCTCTTCGGCCGCGCGCAGGGCATCGGCGGCCTTGGCCTCCGCGGCCCTTGCCTTCTCCGCGGCAGAGGCGATCTCCCCCTCCTGCTGGCGGATGGACGCGAGCGTGGCCTCGAACGCCTTCTGGTTCTCCGTCAGGCGCGAACGGGCATCCCGCACGATGGCGTCCGGCAGACCCAGCCGCTCCGCGATGGCGAAGGCCTGCGACCCGCCCGGCAGGCCGATCGTGAGCCGGTACGTGGGCGAGAGCGTCTCGATGTTGAACTCCACGTTGGCGTTCCGCGCGGCGGGCGTCTCGTGGGCGTAGACCTTGATCTCCGCGTAGTGGGTGGTGGCGGCCACCAGCGCACCGGAGCGGATGAAGTGGTCCAGGAGCGCCTGCGCCAGGGCGGATCCCTCGGTGGGATCCGTGCCGGCACCCAGCTCGTCCAGCAGCACGAGGGTGCCTGGCCCCGCCTTCTCAACGATCCGGATGATGGACCGCAGGTGGCCGGAGAACGTGGAGAGCGACTGGGCGATGGACTGCTCGTCGCCGATGTCCGCGAAGACGTCACGGAACACCGGGAGGCGGGAGCCGGACTCCGCGGGGATGTGGAGCCCGGCCTGGTGCATGAGCGAGAGCAGGCCCAGCGTGCGCAGCGCCACGGTCTTGCCGCCGGTGTTGGGGCCGGTGATGACGAGGGCCGTGTAGCCGTCGCCCAGCCGGATGTCGGTGGGCACCACGCGCCCGGTCAGCCCGGGATGGCGCGCGGACATGAGGACCACGTCGCCGTGCTGCGCGGCCTCCGGCCGGATCCCGTCCATCTCCGCCGCCAGCGTTGCCTTCGCGGCCCAGAAGTCGAATTGGGCGAGGGCTTCGAGCGTCTCCCGGCAGAGC
>CAIYZX010000348.1 GCA_903930745.1 uncultured Chloroflexota bacterium
GGCAGAGCCCACCGACGCCCTTGAGACCTCGGAGCCGACGGAGGAGCCGTCCGGCTCGCCGGAGGTGGAGGACGCCACGGACGACCATGGAGCCACGGACGAGCCGGGTGACGACAACGGCGGCGACCGCGCCGACGACGAGTCGGACGACGACCAGGCCGAGGATGCCACCGACGACCACGGCGGCGACAGCGACAGCGATGACGACGACGCCTCCGCGACGGCCTCGCCGGACGACCACGGCGGCTCCGGCAGCGGGTCCGACGACAGCGGGTCCGACGACAGCGGGTCCGACGACAGCGGGTCCGACGACAGCGGGTCCGACGACAGCGGCAGCGGCAGCCACGGTGGCGGCGACGACAGCGGCCACGGCGGCAGCGACGACTAGTCCAGTCATCCCCCTCCGCCTCCAGGCGTAGCGAGCTCAGGACTGCGATGGGAGCCCTCTCGACCCACGATCCTCGCGATCAGTGGTCGGCCGGCTCCCGTCGAGTCGCCACATACGGCAGACTCGACGCCCACACGCAGTACGGGGACTTCACCACTGGACGGGACAAGGAGCGTCACACAGGACGCTGGAGCCACAACCGATGACCGCAGCATCGTTGACGCCGTGCTTGCCGGCGACCGCGACGCCTTCCGTGCCCTCGTGGAGCGGGAAGGACCGTCCGTGGTCGCGGCCTGCGCACGTGTGCTCGGCGATCGCACCGAGGCCGAGGACGTGGCCCAGGAGGCGTTCGTGATCGCGTATCGCTCTCTCGGGTCGTGGCGCGCCGACGGCGCGCTCGGCGCCTGGCTCTCGCGGATCGCCGTCCGCCTGGCCATCCGTCGCGCGTCGCAGCGCAAGCAGGTCACGTGGCTGGACCCGCTCGCAGCCGAGGCGGACCAGCCCGGCCAGGAGCGCTTCCGCACGATGTCCGCGTCGGACGCCGTTGACCCGGCCCACACCCTGATGCGCACGGAGCGCGATGCCCGGATCCGGGCGGCCGTCGCCTCGCTGGACGAGCCGTACCGGGAGGTCGTCGCACTCCGCTTCTTCGCCGAGCGATCCCTCAACGAGATCGCCGAGGCCACGGGTCGGCCCCTCGGCACCGTCAAGACCCACCTGCACCGGGGCCTGGCGCGCCTCCGCGGCGCGCTCGAGGAGACGGAACGATGACCGCGGGTCGATCCGGCGACCGGCCGGTGCCCTTCACCACCACGGAGCTTGAGGACGTGCCGGGGATCGGCGCGGACGAGCTGGCAGCGGAGGCCCGTCTTGGGCGCGAGCTCCAGTCCACCGCGGACCGCATGCCCGTCACGCTGTCGGCAGGCTTCGCGGACCGCGTGATGGCCGCCGTCGCGGCGGAGCCCGTCCCTGCTCCGGCTCGTGCCGCAGGGGTCGCCATCCAGGCCGCCTCGCTGCGCAGACTGCTTGCATCCATCCGCGATGCGTTCCGCGTCTCGTTCGGCGCAGGCTTCCCCATGGTGGCTCGCGTCCAGGCGCTGGCCCTGGTGCTCGTGGTTGTCGCTGCAGCCGGAGGCGGCACGATGGGTGCCGCCTCTGCCCTGGGTGTCTTCAACGCGGCACCTTCGCCCAGCACCGGTCCGGAGACGCCGGCGCCGGTGGCATCCGACAACTCGACCGTCAGCCCGCCCATCGAGGCCACGCCGTCGCCCAGCCCGGAGCCCGCGGAGTCCGAGGAGCCCTCCGGGAGCCTGGAGCCGGCCGAAACGGACGAGCCCGGCGCCTCCGCTGGTGCGACGGACGATGGGTCCGCCACGGCCTCGCCCTCGGACGATCACGGTGGAGCCTCCACCCCGAGGCCCACCGTCAAGCCCACGCCGCGGCCCACGGACACGCCGCGGCCCAC
>CAIYZX010000349.1 GCA_903930745.1 uncultured Chloroflexota bacterium
CCGCGGTGCTGCTGAACCTGCGGGCGACCCATCCGGAGCTGCGGTCGGCAGCGGTTCGGACGGCACTGCTCCAGGCGCTGGACCGCGATGCACTCCTGCGCCGGGCGCTCGACGGCAACGGGCTCCGCGCGGATGCGCTGGTTCCGCCCACATCTGCCCTGTTCGACGGTGACGCGGTGACCCCCATCGCCTATGACAGGGCGTCGGCCTCCAAGGCCCTGAAGGACGCGGGTTGGACGCGGCAGAACGGCCTGCTCCATGCGCCCAAGGCCAAGGATCCGTACACCATCCACCTGCTGTCCGTGACGGCCGAGGCGAACCCGAAGGTGGCCTCGATCGCCGAGGGAGTCAAGACGGCATGGCAGGCCCTCGGGTTCACCGTGGATCTTGAGCAGGTCCCGGTGGCGGAGCTTGGTCCGCGTCTCCGGGACGGGGACTTCGGCGCCGCCGTCATCGACATCGCCGAGGGGCTTGAGCCGGATCTCTTCCCGTTGCTCGCCTCGTCGCAGGTGCAGGGGGCCGGCTCCAATCTCGCCGGATACCAGGATCCGGCGCTGGACGATCTCCTCGAGGCCGCCCGGAAGCCCGGAAGCACGACGGCGCGCCAGAAGGCGTGGAAGGCGCTGCTGGCCGGTCTCTCCCAGCGGCTGCCCCTGCTGCCCCTCGTCTGGACGGACGAGGTCGTGGTCTCGGTTGGCCTCGAAGGCCTCGAGACACGGCTCATCACGAGGCCCGGCGATCGCTACTGGGATGTGCTAGCATGGCGCCTCGCCGCGAACCGGTAGCCTCTCGAGGCTCTCGGAGCGTGACGGGCCGAGGTGGCGGAATGGTAGACGCGCTGGTTTCAGGTACCAGTGGCCTTACGGTCGTGTGGGTTCGACTCCCTCCCTCGGTACCACCCCTCCCTTGGGGGTGACCCGGAACGCCAGATGGTGAACCACCTGCCCAGGTGGCGGAATTGGTATACGCGTACGTTTGAGGGGCGTATGAGGCAACTCATCCGGGTTCAAGTCCCGGCCTGGGCACCACACTCGTAGCGCCTTCTGCGGGCGGCCGGCCGGCCGCCCGTTCGTGTTTCGGGCACCATGGCGGCAGCGATCCCTCGGGCGGTTAGCTCAGCTGGTCAGAGCGCCTCGTTTACACCGAGGATGTCGGGGGTTCGAGCCCCTCACCGCCCACCACTCTCTCGTGCCGGGCAGCGGCTGGGCATTCGTCCACCTGCGCTGTGCCCAGATGCCCCGTTGCCGCTATGCTGACCCCACGGGGTCGCGTGCCCCCAAGACAGCTCGGAGGCCGCATGGAACTCATCGTCGTCCTGGTCATCGTCGTCATCCTCGCCCTGGTCCTCGTCGGGATCTACAACGGGCTCGTTGGGAAGCGCAATCGTGTTGACGAGGCGTATGCCCAGATCCAGGTGCAGCTCAAGCGCCGCTGGGACCTCATCCCCAACCTCGTCGAGGCCGTCAAGGGCTACATGAGCTTCGAGCAGGATGTGCTCACGAAGGTGACCGAGGCGCGTGCCGGGGCCGTTGCCGCCGGAGCCCAGGGTCCGGCCCAGCAGGCCCAGGCGGAGAACATGCTGACCGGCGCCCTGCGCTCGCTGTTCGCCGTGGTGGAGAACTACCCGGACCTCAAGGCCAACCAGAACGTGATGCAGCTCCAGGAGCAGCTCACCACCACCGAGAACCAGATCTCGTTCAGCCGCCAGCACTACAACGCCACCGTGCTGGACTACAACAACGGGATCCAGGTCTTCCCGGCCGTCCTCATCGCGGGCATGTTCGGCTTCACCCGCCGCGAGTTCTTCGATGCAGGCGTTGAGGCCCAGCAGGTCCCCACGGTCAACCTGAGCCTCAAGTAGCCCTCCTGGGCTTCGTGGGCGCCCCAGCGCGGGCGCCTGGGCCGGCCTGAGCCATGGCAGCGACGTTCTACGACCAGATCGGGGCGAACAAGCGGAACTCCGTCCTGCTCGCCCTGGTGGTCGTTGTGCTGCTCGGCGCGCTGGGCATGGCCATCGGCATCGCATGGAGCGGCTACGTGGAGGGCGGCTTCATCGCCCTGGCGCTGGCCGTTGGCATCGGCCTGCTCGCCTCGCTCGTCTCCTACTACGCCGGCGACGCCATCGTCCTCGGCGCATCGGGCGCCAAGCAGGTCACGGAGCAGGATCTCCCGCAGCTGGTCAACGTGGTGAAGGAGATGGCGCTGGCGGCCAACGTGCCGATGCCGGCGGTCTACCTGATCGACGACACGGCGCCCAACGCCTTCGCCACGGGGCGGGACCCGGAGCACGCGTCCGTGGCCATCACCACCGGCCTGCTCATGAAGCTGGACCGCGAGGAGCTCCAGGGCGTGATGGCGCACGAGCTCTCGCACGTCCGCAACTACGACATCCGGTTCTCGCTCATGGTGGGCGTGCTGGTTGGCTCCATCGCGCTGCTCGCCGACGTCTTCATGCGCTTCACGTTCTGGGGCGGCATGGGCGGCCGAAGGGGCGGCCGGCGGGACTCGGACTCGGGTGGGGGCGGCCTCCAGGCGGCGATGATGATCATCGCCCTCGTCCTCGCCATCCTGGCGCCCATCGCCGCTCGACTCGTGCAGATGGCCGTGAGCCGCCAGCGCGAGTACCTCGCGGACGCGTCCGGCGTGGAGCTCACCCGCAACCCGTACGGGCTGGAGCGGGCCCTGGCGAAGATCGCCCTGGACACGGAGCCGCTGGAGGTGGCGAACCGCGCCACGCAGCACCTCTACTTCGAGAACCCCATCAAGGGCGTCTCCGGCAGGACCTCCAACCTCTTTTCAACCCACCCGCCGGTGCTGGACCGGATCAACCGCCTGCGCGAGCTGACATCGGAGGCGCCGCTGGGCGATCCCGCACAGGCGCTCGGCTCATGGGCCGCGCCAGGGCAGGGGAGGGCCAGTGGAGGACGGCAGGCGCCCCCGCCGCCGCCCCCACCGGGACCGTGGGGGCCGTCGCCGCGGTAGCCGGGGTCAGCCCAGCAACAGCCACGCGATCGGCGTGGAGGAGGTCCGCGCGGTGCTCAGGCGGATCGTGACGGTGTTGGCAGTCGCGTCCACGGTGTACCAGACGGACCGGGCGCCGATGTTCGCCCGTGGCGTGAGCAGCACGAAGGACGTCGCCGTCACGTCCACCCCAGGGGAGAAGGTGAGTGCGGTCTTGCCTGCGGGGATCGACTTCACGCCGCTGGTGACGGGGAAGCTGGTGCGTCCCTCCACCTTGAGCGCGGTGCCCGCGGCGTCGGAAGATGCCCTGACGCCAACACCCGTGGACGTGGAGCCATGAACCCCGATGCTGCCAGTTGCGGACACCCCCGTGCCATTGGTGGAGGAGCCTGTGACGCCCGTGCCGTCGTACGACAGCGCCCGGACGGCGGTCTCGCCGGCGCCGAGGGCCTCCGCGTAGACGCCATTGGTGGGCGTGCCGAGCGCGGCGTACCGGCTGACATTGGTCGTGTAGGCGGCGAAGGTCGCGTACGCGGGGTCGGTGTTTGTGAGGCGCGTCATGCCGGCGACGCTGTTGACGCTGGCGAGGAGCAGCGGGTCGCCGACGTTTGCCGCGTTCGCCGCCTGGGGCCTGCCCAGGGTCGCAGCGACGGCTGTGACGGCGGCGCCGATCGCCGTGCCGAGGAGGGTGCGACGGGACGACGGGGACGAGGACGGGGGCATGGGACGCTCCATCTTCGGGATGCCGGCGACAGTCCGGCGGGCGCAGCATAGCGCGCGCGGACCGCCCGCGGCGTTTGCCGCCCTCTCCGTACCCGTGCTATTCTCCGGCGGCCGACGGGCCCCCGCGGGGACCCGGGTCCGGGCCGAGGTAGCTCAGTTGGTAGAGCACGCGACTGAAAATCGCGGTGTCGCCAGTTCGAATCTGGCTCTCGGCACCAACGCCCTCGTCGGACATCGAGCGGAAGTGGCTCAGCTGGTAGAGCGCAACCTTGCCAAGGTTGAGGTCGCGGGTTCGAACCCCGTCTTCCGCTCCATTCTCTCTCCCCCCGCGCTTGAACCCGGCACCGCTTGCCCCTTCGTCTAGCGGCAGGACAGCGGACTTTGAATCCGTGAGCCGAGGTTCGAATCCTCGAGGGGCAGCCAACCTGGCGACGTGGCGAAGTGGCCTAACGCGGGGGTCTGCAAAACCCTTATTCATCGGTTCAAATCCGATCGTCGCCTCCAC
>CAIYZX010000350.1 GCA_903930745.1 uncultured Chloroflexota bacterium
AAGCCCAAGGACGAGCGGGCCTGCGGCTGCTTCATCCAGATGATCCGCAACCCGTTCTATCGCGGGTACGTGGCGCACATGCGCCAGTACCACCCGCACCGCATGCGCAACGTGGCACACGCGCAGATCCAGTTCCTGGAGCGCCTGGCCCGCGAGATGACGCAGCACGTGAACCTGCCCACCTGGCCGGACGATGGCCCGGGCGAGTACGGCACGCCCGGGACCTGAGCGCGCTTCGGCGCGGTCAGGGCTCCAGCGCGGCGGCGATCGCCCGCATCGGGATGACGAGGTGGAACGGGTCCGTGGGTGAGGACTGGAACTCCGCAACCGCGAGGTAGAAGGCGCGCGCGGCAGGCGACGCCGCGTGGACGAGGAGCGCCCTCGCGCCCACCACCCCGCTCGCCCGATGCGCCCGCACCATCGCGTCCTTCACCAGCGCGGCGCCCACACCCCGGCCCTGCATCGTGACGTCAACGCCCAGGCGGGCAAGCAGGATCGCCGGGATGGGGGAGCGGCCGGCCTGGGCGCGCAGCGCTTCGGGCACATCCTCCTGGCGCACGGACGCGGCGGCAAGCGCGTGGTACCCCACCACGCGAGGACTCTCCGCCAGCGTCACCACGTAGATCCGGGCGGTGCCCGTCGCCTGGGCCGTGGCGGCCACGCGCCGGAGCCAGCGTGTCTGCGCCTCGTCACCACAGTCAAACGCAGCCGTGTCATGGCGTGCAGGATCGAACGGCACCGGGCCCTGGAGCTGGATCGTGGTGGACACCAGGGCGCCTTCAGCCTTCCAGGACGGATGCCTCGGTCAGCAGCCGGCGCAACTTTGGACGGTCCACCTGGTTCTGCGCCGGATCCTCGTCCAGCAGGGCCACGAATGCGGACCACTGGGCAGGTTCCAGGGTGAACTCCCGCCGCTCCGCGAGCAGCTCCTCCGCCCGGGCCAGCGTGGCCCGCAGCACGAACTCCGACACGGACGTGTTGGCCACCACGCACGCCTGCGCGATCACCTCACGCTCCACGCGCGAGACCCGCAGCGCGATCCGCTCCCCCTTTGGATCGCGGACCGGCCGCACTGTCACCGCCATGCGTGCACCTCGTGTACCAACAATGTGCACACGAATCTAGGCATCGGCCACCCCGCCGTCAAGTGGCCGGCGCCGGCGTCCGTCGTGACCCCGGCGGGCCGGGTGGGCCGGGTGGGGCGGGATCAGCCGCCCGTCACCTCGAGGAGCGTGCCGTCGCCCTTCACGTCCCAGCCGTAGTTCGGATCGGACAGGTCCTTGTTCGCGCAGGACCAGGTCAGCTTGAGGGGATCGCGCTCCGTGAAGGCCCAGGCCTGGTCGGCGTCCAGCGCCGGGCTCTTGTACGGGCAGTTGGCGTCGAAGTCCGTGCTGTCGCAGAACCCCTCGGCGGATAGGGGGAACACGGGGATGTAGATGCTCAGGACCAGCGGGTACTGCGTCTCGCCGTTGACGTCGTGGATGGCGGTCAGCACCTGGCCGATGGCGAAGGGCTTCTGGTCTGACACGTTGGACACACCCTCACCGGAGATGGAGCTCAACGGGCCGGTATAGGTGCCCTCCGAGGGGCAGTCCATCTCCGGACGGCTCGTCTGCCAGTGAACGGTCACCTTGCTGCCAACGGCGAACGCGAGCTGCTTGATCTTGTCCCGCCGCAGGACGAGGTCCGTCTTCACGGACATGGTCTCCTGCCAGCTGCCGTAGCTCATGGTGCCGGACCAGCGCATGCTGCCGTCGAAGCCGTACGCATCATCCAGGGCCCTGGGGCCGCTGCCGGTGTCCTCGGTGGGATCGGTGTTCACCGTCTCCGCGGGTGCCTCGGTGGAGCCGCCCCCGCCACCACCCATGGGCGTTGGGGTGGGCGTGGCCGAGGCACCTGGCTGGGCCGGCGTGGCCTGTCCGCCGCCGCTTCCGCCGCAGGCCGCGAGCACGATGACCAGGAGGATCGAGAGTGCGGCGAGCGCGCGCGAACGACCGGGACGCATGGTGGACACGAAGGATTCCCCGCTTCTTGTTGTGGCCGAGGCGCCGATCGTAACGGCTGGCGGGGCGCCCCAACGGGCACAATGACTGCACCATGGGACGAACGATCGCCGCCTCCGCCGCTCCGCTGCCGCAGACCGCCCCCGCGGTTGTCATTGGGGGAGGGATCGCGGGCGCGGTCGATGCCTTCCACCTGTCGCGGGCCGGCATCCCGCCGCTGGTCCTGGAGCGCGCCTCGCAGCTGGCGGCGCTCACCACGTCGCAGGCCGTGGCGTGCTTCCGCAAGCAGTGGGACGAGCCGGACTACGCGAACCTCGTGATCCCGTCCTCCACCTTCTACGAGCGGTTCGCCGAGGAGACGGGGCTGTCCGGGGCCGATGCGGAGATTGGCCTTCGGCAGCAGGGCTGGCTCTTCGCCTCGTGTGCCGCCGATGCCGCTGCTCGAATGGCCGCGTTCGTGGCCGCCACGCGGAGCTTTGGGGTGGATGACAGCGAGGCGCTCGATGGCGACGAGATCCGCCGGCGCTTCCCCTGGATCTCCCCGTCCGTGGTGGCGGGCGCGTACCGGGCGCGCGATGGCTGGGTGTCACCGTACGAGGTGGTCCGCGGGCTGGTCCGGGCGGCCGATGGCGCCGATGTCAGGACGCACTGTCCCGTTTCGGCCATCCTCGTTTCGGCCGATGGGTCCCGCGTTGTGGGCGTCCGAACCGCGCACGGCGACGTGGCCACGGACACGGTGGTGCTGGCGGCGGGCCCCTTCGCGCGGTCCCTCGCCTCCTCCGTGGGGGTGGCCTTGCCGGTGGAGATGATCCGGCACCACCGGGCGATGGTGACGCCGCAGCCGGAGATCCCGGCGCACGGCCCGATGACGCTGGACACGGGCACGGGCGCGTACTGGCGGCCGGAGGGCGGCGGCGCGTTCCTTGGGATGGGCCAGGCGGACGAGCTCCCGGGCGAGCCGGTGGACCCGGTGCCGGCGGACTGGATGTTCCCGGCGCTGGTGATGGACGCGGCGTCTGCGGTGACGCCGTTCTGGAGTGCTGTCGCCGAACGGGCCACCGCTGCCGATGTTGGCGTGGCCGCCGGCCAGTACACGGTGACGGCGGACGGGCGCCCCATCCTGGGACGTTCCGGCATCGACGGCCTGTGGCTGCACACGGGTGACAACGGCTGGGGGATCGAAGGGGGGCCCGAGGCGGGGCGCCACCTGGTCTCGATGATCACGGGCGCGGTGCCGGACGACGCGGCCAACAACCCATACCGCCTGGACCGCCCCGGCGTGGCCCCGGGCGCGGCCCGCGGGACCACCTACTAGCCAGCGCCCTGCTGCCCGTACCGGCGCCGCTCGCTCTGCGTCAGGCGGCGAGGAGGACCGCGAGTGCGTCCACGTCCACGCGCGCGCGGCCGGTGGTGTCCAGGACGACGAGCCTGATCGTGTGGGCTCCCGGATCGCGCCAGGCGCGGGTGGCCACGAGACGGCGCGGTGACCAGGCGGCTGCGCGCGTGTCCACGGCGGTGCCCGCCACGCCGTCCACGATGGGCCGGAACGCGCCGCGCCCCTGTCCCCGGACGGTGACGAGGGCCACGGCGGCCAGCCGCCCGCTGACCTGGACCCAGGCGCCGCTCGCCCCGGAGGCGGCAACCGCGCCGCCGAGATACGCGGTGGACGCGGCCCTGCCCCACGTCCCGCCCCAGCGCAGCGCGGTGGACCGTTCGCCCAGGAGGCGGGGACGGAGCACCGGCCCCTCCACCCACGCGGAGGTGTTGCCGGCCACGTCCCGCGCGCGGACCCGCACGGCGATGATCCCGGCTGCCGCCACGGAGACGGGCACGGCGGCGCTGACGGCCCCACCG
>CAIYZX010000351.1 GCA_903930745.1 uncultured Chloroflexota bacterium
AACCCCGGCTACCATCCCCGGCCGATGGCCAGCCCGCATCACATGGCGGACCCCGTGCCCCTCGCGGACGTCGAAGACGAGCGCGACGAGGCCCCGTCCACCGGCGTGATCCCAGACCCCACCAGCCTCGCGAACCCGGACGCGGACCGCGTCCTGCTGGCGGCCCGTGCCGCCCGCGACCTGCCCGCACTGGACGCGGCGATCAGCGCCTGCGACGCCTGCCCGCGCCTCAACGCCTGGCGCGAGGAGCAGGCCCGCGTCAAGGTTGCGCGCTTCCGCGACGAGACCTACTGGGCCCGTCCCGTGCCCGGTTACGGTCCGGCGAGCGCCCGGATCCTGCTCGTTGGCCTCGCCCCGGGTGCGCACGGCGCCAATCGGACCGGGCGCGTCTTCACCGGCGATGCCTCCGGCGACTTCCTGTGGCGCGCGCTCCACGCGACGGGCCTGGCGGACCGCCCGGTGAGCCGCCGCGCCGGCGACGGCCTCCAGCTTCACGGCGTCCGGGTTGCCGCGGCCGTCCGCTGCGCACCCCCGGCCAACAGGCCCACCACGGACGAGCAGCACGCCTGCCGCCCATACCTCGTCCGTGAGATGGCGCTGCTGCGGGACCTGCGGGTGATCGTGGCCCTGGGTGCCATCGGCTGGGACGCCACGCTCCGGAGCCTCGTTGCCACCGGGCACAAGGTGCCCAGTCCGCGCCCGCGGTTTGGCCACGGGGCGGAGGTGGTGATCGGCGACCACACCCTGGTGGGCACCTACCACCCCAGCCAGCAGAACACGTTCACGGGCGTGCTCACCCCGCCGATGATGGAGCAGGTCTTCGCGCGCGCCGCCGAGCTGGCCGGCGTGGCACGGCTGGACCCCCGCGAGACCGCCCCGGCGGAGGACGCCGAGGCCACCGGGCGCGCCGGACGGGGCGCAGGCCCCTTCACCCGATAGACTCACCGCACCCATGACCGCCGAACGCGACCTCTACGAGACCCTGGGCGTCGAGCGCACCGCCACCGACGCCGATATCAAGCGCGCGTTCCGCAAGCTCGCCCAGCAGTGGCACCCGGACGTCAACAAGGAGCCGGGCGCGGAGGACCGCTTCAAGGAGATCAACGAGGCCTACCAGGTCCTCTCCGATCCGCAGCGGCGCCAGAGCTACGACATGTTCGGCCGGGCCGGCATGAACGGCGGCGCGGGCGGGGGCGATCCCTTCGGCGGAGCGCAGGGCTTCGGCGGCTTCAGCGACATCTTCGACGCCTTCTTCGGCGGCTCCATGGCAGGCAGCCAGCGGCGTGCGCGCCCCAGCCAGGGCAGCGACCTGCGGTACGACCTCCGGATCAGCTTCCAGGAGGCGGTCCTGGGCACGGAGAAGGAGATCGAGTTCGACGTCCTTGGCCGCTGCGAGACCTGCGGCGGCTCCGGCGCGAAGGCGGGCTCCACGCCCACCCAGTGCTCCCAGTGCAACGGGCGCGGCGAGATCCGCTCCATCCGCCACACGATGCTGGGCCAGATGGTCAACGTGGCCCCCTGCCCCAGGTGCCGCGGCGAGGGCCGCACCGTGGACAACCCCTGCGAGCCCTGCAAGGGCGAGGGGCGCACGGAGCGCCGGCGAACGCTGCGCGTGACCATCCCTGCGGGCATTGACCAGGGCCACCAGATCCGCCTCACCAACGAGGGCGAGGTTGGGCCCAGGGGCGGGCCCCCCGGCAGCCTCTACGTCGCCGTCCAGGTGGCCAACCACCAGAGCCTCACGCGCGAGGGCACGGAGCTGGTCTACGAGGCGGAGCTCTCCATCGCGCAGGCCGCGCTGGGCACCAGGATCCACGTGCCCACGGTGGAGGGTGACGAGCTGGAGGTGGAGATCAAGGCCGGGACCCAGCCCGGGACGGAGATCAAGGTCAAGGGCCGCGGCGTGCCGCACCTCCGCCGCCAGACCGTGCGCGGTGACCTGCACGTGATCGCGAACGTGGTGGTGCCGTCCAAGCTGAGCAAGCGCCAGCGCGAGCTCCTCGAGGAGTACGCCCGCGAGTCCGGTGAGTCGTACTCGGGCGCGGGCCTCCGCGAGAAGCTGGGCTTCTAGTGGCCGGGGCCGAAACCGGAGCAGGGACCGAGCACGACGCCGAGCACGACCCGCTCCGCGGCATCGACCTCGCCGCCGCCGCGGCGGCCAAGGGCACCTGGCTGGAGCTGGCCGTGCCCGCGGACCACGAGGCCGTGGAGACCGTCTCGGAGATCCTGAGCCGTGCCACCGGCGGCGGCTGCTCCGTGGAGCCCGCCTTCGAGCTCGTGGAGGACGGCCTCGCCGCCCGCATCGACATCGCCCGCCCCGCCATGGTCCGTGCGTCCATCGCCGTGCTCAACGCGCAGGCCGCGAGGAACGCGGTGGAGCAGGCGGACCGCGAGCTGGGCCATCTCCAGGCCTTCGGCCTTCGGCCCATCGGCGACCTCTCCTGCCGTCTCGTCCGCGAGGAGGACTGGGCCAACGCCTGGAAGGCGCACTTCCCGGTCCTGCGCATCGGCCGCCGCATCGTCATCCGCCCCACCTGGCGCCGCCACCGCCGCCAGCCCGATGACGTGGTCCTTGCCCTTGACCCCGGCATGGCCTTCGGCACCGGGCTCCATCCCACCACGCGCCTCTGTCTCGCCACCCTGGAGGACCTCGCGGACCGCGGGCTGATCGCCGGTGGCGCCGCGGACGGCGGCCCGGCCAGGGTGATCGACGTGGGCTCAGGCTCCGGCATCCTTGCCATCGCCGCGGCCCGCCTGGGCGCCCGCGAGGTGCTGGCGGTGGACGTGGACCCCATCGCCGTCGAGGCGTCCGCATCCAACGCCAGGCGCAACCGGCTCGCCCGCGTCATCCGCTCCCGCGAGGGCAGCGCTCCCTCCGGCGAGGGTCCGTTTGACGTGGTGCTGGCGAACCTCATCGCCTCGCTCCTCGTGATGCTGGCGGACGGCCTCGTGGAGGATCTCCGCCCCGGCGGCACGCTCCTCGCGTCCGGCATCTTCAGCAACCGCGAGGCGGAGGTGGTCGCCGCGTTCGAGGCCCGGGGTCTCGTCATTGCCGGCCGCCGCGACGAGGGCGACTGGGTGGCGCTCGAGGCCCGCCGCCCCGCCTGACCCCGGCGAACCCGCAGCCGGACAGCGCGCGCACCGTCCCGCTGCGAGCCCCTCGCGCCCCCTGCGCTACGATCGCCCCACCAGCCGCGGCGTACCCATCCACGGCCCGACCCACCACCGAACCATGTCCAAGATGCCGGAACCAGCGACGCTCTTCCCCATCATCCTCGTGGTGCACATCACGCTCGCGATCTCGCTCTTCGTGCCCAGCCTGCTGCTGCCGTTCACGCTGCGCAGCCGTCTCGTGGCCCCCGGGAACGCGGAGGCCGCACCCGGCCGGTTCCTCCGGGCGATGCTCTGGCTCCAGGCGCACGGGACGTTCGTCATCGGCGCGGGCCTCGCGCTCACCGGCCTCGCGATGGTCGCCGTCCTGGGCCCGCGGATGTTCGAGCAGCCCTGGCTCCTCGTGGCGCTCACCCTGTACGCGATCACGGGACTCGTGGCGTTCGCGCTCCAGCGACCCAGCCTCCGGCGCCTGCTCCGGCGTGACGCCATCGTCACGGACGCTGACCGGGAGCGCTGGCTCGAAGGCGCCAAGCGCCAGCGGTACATCGCGTACGCCATCTCCACGATGGTGGGTCTGATCGGCTTCCTGATGTCCACGAAGCCGGTGCTCTGGTGACCTCGGACGGTCAGCGGCCCGTCACGGCCGCGATCGTCAACCTTGGCTGCAAGGTCAACCAGTCCGAGATGGAGGCCGCCGCGCGGCTGCTGCGCGAGGCGGGGATCCCGCTCGTGGACGCGGACCAGGCCGCGGATCTCTACCTCGTCAACACCTGCACCGTCACCGCCACCGCGGACGAGAAGTCCCGCGCCGCCGTCCGTCGGGCACGCCGCGCGAACCCGGACGCGCAGGTGGTGGTCACCGGCTGCTCCGTTGCCGTGGACCCGGAGACGTTCGCCGCGCTGGACCCGGGCGCCCGCCTGGTGGGGAACGACGAGAAGGCCGCGTTCCTCGCGGAGCTGGAGTCGCTGCTCCGGATCAGCGACACTCCGGACGACGCTCCGCACGCGCCCCTGACCGCGGCGCTCCCCACGCTGTCCGGCGTGGACCAGGCCGTGGCCGTCACCGCCGCCAACCTGGACGGCGTGGCGGACGACCGGACATCCGTGGAGCGGACCCGCGCGTTCGTGAAGGTCCAGGACGGCTGCTCCTTCCACTGCACCTACTGCATCATCCCGCGGGCCCGCGGCGACGAGCGGAGCCTCACCCCGGACGCGGTCGTGGCGGACGTCCGCCGGGCCATCGCCGCCGGCCACCGGGAGATCGTGCTCACCGGCATCAACATCGGCACGTATGACGGCGGCTGGTCGGAGCGCGGCGCGCGCGGCTCACACATCAAGAGCGCCCTCACGCTTGCCGGTCTCGTGCGGCGGCTGCTTGGCGAGACGGACGTGGAGCGGATCCGCCTCAGCTCCATCGAGCCGCAACACGTGGATGACGAGCTCCTGGCCGCCTGGGTTGACGGCGCGCCGCGGACGCTGCCGCACGTGCACCTCCCGCTGCAGAGCGGTGACGACGGCGTCCTGCGCCGGATGGGGCGCCGCTACCTCGTGGACGACTACGCCCGCGTGGTGGAGCGGGTGCGTGCGGCGATCCCGGGCGTCGCGGTGCACGCGGACGTCATCACGGGCTTCCCCACGGAGGACGACGCCGCCTTCGAGCGCTCCCTCGCCTTCATCCGCTCCCTGGACCCGGCCGGGCTCCACGTCTTCCGCTACTCGGCTCGCCCGGGGACGCCGGCCACCCGCATGACCGGCCAGGTCTCCGAGGCCGTGAAGAAGGAGCGGTCTGCGGCCCTCCTCGCGCTCTCGGCGGAGGCGAAGGCGGCCTTCGCGCAGCGCTCGCTGGGGACCGTGACCCGCGTCCTGCTGGAGCAGGTGCTGCCGGACGGCCGATGGGTTGGCCACGCCGAGGACCATGTCCTGGTCTCCGTGGCGACCACGCCGCCCGGCGCCCCCGCGCCCGATGAGCCGCTGGACCTCGAGAACGCCATCGCCACCGTGCACCGCGTGGAGACGGACGCCGCAGACCCGGAGCTGGTCATCGGCCGGGTGGTGGAGCTGTCGCCATCCCGTCGCCCGCTTCGGGCGCCCCTGACGGTGATGGGCGAGGCCCTGTAGGGCACAGCCGACACGCCGGGGGGCCAACGGCCCGAAGTTGTGGCGTTGATGACCCCAGGAGCATTGCCCGACCCGCATCGGGAGTACGGTGGCGACGTGTCCCGACGCCCGCTGGGCGGCATCGGGCCGCCCCTGAGCTGGGGATGGGCGGACCGGGAACAGGAGGACTCATGCACGTCACGCATCGGGCTGCCCTCGTCGCCGCTGCGGCGCTGGCCATCTCCGTCACACCGGTGATCGCCGCGGATGCCGTGAAGGACGCGGCCTACGACGACACGCTCCACGCCGATCCGTGGGAGCAGCTGAACGTCACCGCGCAGACGTTCACCACCATCAGCGGCGGCGACTTGGTCAAGGTGACCCTCTACTGCATGGGCTGGGGCGAGGGCGACGATGTGGCGACCGTCGTGGACCTGTACGCCGTGGACGAGAACGGCGTGCCCACGGGTGCCTCGCTGGGCCAGGCGACCACTGACCCGGACGGTGCGGCGGACTCCTGCAACTCGGGCGGCGGCTGGATCGACTACGCGTTCGCCAGCCCCGTTGCCGTGGACCCCGCCACGCAGTACGCCATGGTCTGGAACGGCTTCGGTGCCTTCGGCCGTGACGGCGAGAGCTCGTACTCCGATGGCCACTGGTGCTACCAGGTTGGCCAGGACTGGACCTGCACGGACATGTCCGACTTCGTGTTCGCGACCTGGGTGACCGAGGCCGTTCCCACGCCCGTGGACATCTCCATGCCGCCCTCCGACACCGCGGCTGTTGGAGGTGGTCTCGGCGGCGGGACCGGTGTGGCCCCAATCCTCCTCGCGCTCGCCGGCCTCATCGGTGCCGCGGCCGCCACCTCGCGTCTCGCGCGTCGCGCCTGATCCACTGCGCCCTCCCGTAGGGTGCGGCAACAACCGAACGATCGAGGCTGCCCGGTCTCCCGGCCGGGCAGCATGGTCTCCCGTCGCCCGCTTCGGGCGCCGGTCGGGATGGTCGCGGATGGCTGGCAGGCCGATGGGCCGCGGCGGCGCGATGCGCCCGCCTCCCGTACGATCCGCGCCATGAGCGCCGACTGCCTGTTCTGCAAGATGGCCTCCGGGGCGATCCCGGTCCCCAAGCTCCACGAGGACGAGCACGTCTTCGCGATCCGGGACATCAACCCCCAGGCCCCCACCCACG
>CAIYZX010000352.1 GCA_903930745.1 uncultured Chloroflexota bacterium
CGCCACGCCCATCGGGACGATCGGCGCCTCCGTGCCGCCCGCGACCACCACGTCACACTCGCCGGTGGCGATGAGGCGCAGCGCGTCGTGGAAGGCGATGACCGAGGTGGCGCAGGCCGCGACCTGGGTCATCACGGGGCCGGTGAGCCCGTACTCCATCGAGAGGAAGCAGCCGGCCATGGAGCCGGACAGCGCCGGGACCGCGAACGCCGATACGAAGCGGGGACCCTTCTCCTCGAGCACGTGGGTGGCGTCGATGATGGCCTGGATGCCGCCGCCGCCCGTGTTCATGACCACGCCAACGCGGTCACGCTGCTCCGGCGTCATCGCCGCGAAGTCCAGGCCGGAATGGCGGACGGCCTCCTTGCTGGCCCCCATGGCCAGCGGGATGAACCGGGCCATCCGCTTGACCATCTTGCGGTCCATCACGTCGTCCGGGTTGAAGTTCAAGACCTCGGCCGCGATCTTCACCTCGTGGGCGGACGCGTCGAACGACTGGATCAGGCGCGTGCCGGTCACGGCGTTCTGGAGGTTGCTCCAGTACGTCTCGAAGTCATTGCCGATGGGCATCACGGCGCCCATGCCGGTGATGACGGCTCTTCGCGACAGATCAGAGGACGGCACGGGAACCTACCTGGTGCTCTTGGCGCCTGCGGCGCTGCTGGTGGTCGGTGGAGCCGATTGTATCGGCCTCACGCCGATCGGCCGGTTCCACCGGTCCGCCCGCAGACTACCGGCCGTCCCAGCGCTTGAAGATGATCGCGCCGTTGTGCCCGCCCAGGCCGATGTTGTTCGACAGGGCGTAGCGCACCGGGCGCTGGAGCGTCTCGTTGCTGACCCACACGTCGCACTCCGGGTCAAACTCGGAGTAGTTGATGGTGCCCGGGACGGTCTGCTCGGCCACGGTCATGACGGTGGCGAAGGCCTCGAAGGCACCGGCGGCGCCCATCATGTGGCCGGTCATGGACTTGGTGGCGGAGATCAGCAGGCTCTGGCGGCCCGCCGACGCGCGATCGCCGAATACGGTCCAGATGGCCTCGGCCTCGCGATGGTCGCCCACCGGGGTGCTCGTGCCGTGCGGGTTGATCACGTCAACCTCCTCGGCCGGGACGCCGCGGCGCTGGAGCGCGATCCTCATGGCCCGGGCCGAACCCGCGCCGTGCTCGATGGGCTGGACCATGTCCCAGCCGTCCGCAGCTGCGCCGTAGCCCACAACCTCGGCGTAGATGTGCGCGCCGCGCGCCTTCGCCATCTCGAGGTCCTCGAGGATCAGCGCGCCGCCACCCTCGCCCAGGACGAAGCCGTTGCGGGTGCGGTCGAAGGGGCGGGAGGTGTCCGCGAGGGCGTGGCCGTCGCGGGGAGAGCCCAGGCCGCGCATGTTGCCGAAGCCCGCGTGCGCCACCTCGAGGAGCGGCATCTCGGACGAGCCCGCGATCACGGTGTGGACGTCGCCGCGCCGGATGAGCTCGGCGGCCTCGCCCACGGCGTTCGTGCCGGTGGAGCAGGCGGTGACGACGCACATGTTGTGGCCGATGGCGCCGGTCTCGATGGCGATCATGCCGGACGTGGAGTCCACGAGGCCGTTGGCGATGAACGTGGGCGCAACGCGGTCCGGGCCGCGCTCCTGGAGGATGGCCCAGTTCTCGATCATGAGGCCCTGGCCGCCGGCGCCGGTGCCGAAGACCACGCCGATGTCCTCGCGGTTCGCATCGGTGATCTCAAGGCCTGCGTCCGCGATGGCCTGCTTGGCGGCGGCGACGCCGTACCACATGGCGGGCTCCGAGCGGCGGACGGCCTTGGGGTCCATCCACGCCTTCGCGTCGAAGTCCGTGACCTCGCCCGCGGCCTTGTGGGTGTACTTCTCCGCGTCCCACTTGGTGACGATGCGCAGGCCCGAGACGCCGTTGACGAGGTTGTTCCAGGCGGTGGCCTTGTCGTTGCCAACGGGGCTGATGACCCCAAGTCCGGTGATGACGACGCGGCGGGTGTAATCGGGCTGACGCACGTGGTTCCTCGTGTGGTTGCGGGTTCGGCGGGTTCTGGGTTCGGGTTCTGGGTTCGGCTGGGGCGCGCGGGGCGCGGGTTCGGGCTACTCGGAGACGGCCGCGGCGTCCGCGAACGGGACGGCGAGACGGTCGGCGGCGCCCTTGTCATCGAGCGCGATGACGGTGGCGGCGGGCGCGATGCGCTTGATCAGGCCGGTGAGGACCTGGCCCGGGCCCACCTCGATGAACGTGGTGACGCCCGCGGCCTCCATGGCCTGGATGGCGCCCACCCAGTCCACGCCCGTGGTCAGGTGGTCCACCAGCTCGGCACGGCAGCCATCGGCGGTGGTGATGACGCGCGCATCCGCGTTGGCGAGGAGCGGCGGGTTGGGGTCGTGGAACGTGATCCCGGCGAGGACCTCGCGCATCCCCTCGGCGGCCTCCGCCATCAGCGGGGAGTGGGCGGCCACGGAGACCGGGAGCTCGATGGCGCGCTTGGCGCCCAGGCTCTTCGCGATGGCGAGGGACGCTTCAACGGCGGCACGCTCGCCGGACATCACCACCTGGCCGGGCGAGTTGCGGTTCGCGACGCCGAAGACGCCGTGTTCGCTCGCCTTCGCGACCAGCTCCGGGAGGCTGGCGTCATCGAGGCCGATGACCGCGGCCATGCGGCCCTCGCGGCCGGTGCCGGACGCCTGCATCTTCTGGCCGCGGGTGCGGACGAGTCGCACCGCATCCTCGAGGGCGAGGGCACCGGAGGCGACGAGGGCCGTGTACTGGCCCATCGAGTGGCCGGCGGCGAACGCGGGCTCCGGGATGTCCACCTGCAGCTCGTACCAGCGCTCCCTGACGGCCTCGAGATACGCGATCGAGGCGGCGAGCAGGGCCGGCTGGCTGTTCTCGGTCCGGTTCAGGTCCTCCTCGGGACCCTCCCAGGCGAGCGTGCTGATGGGTTCGCCAAGGGCCCTGTCTGCGGTTGCCCAGACGGCTGCGGCGGCGGGGGAGGACTGGGCGAGGGCCTTGGCCATGCCGACGAACTGGCTGCCCTGGCCGGGGAAGACGAATGCGATCTTGCTCATCGTGGCGGACTGTAGCGTGGGAACGGCTCCAGGGCGGCCGAGTATGTGCAAGGTTGCACACATGTGCGCCCGGACGTACGCTCGGGTGCGTGAGGATGCGCGCGTGACCACCGACTCCCCCAAGCCTGTCGCCCCTGTTCGCCGTGCGCGCGTTCGCGCCTCGGATCCCGCCGCCGGCCCGGAGCTGCCCGAGGCGCTTCTGCGGCCCGCCCGCCGTCGCGGCGCCTCGTCCCGTGTCATCGCCCGGGTCTTCGAGGCGGACCTCTCCGCCCCGGTGGTCGCCGCCGGCACGCGGATCCAGAACGTCCGGCAGATCACGGAGCGGGTGGCGATGGGCCGGTCGCTCTGGCGGGAGCTGGTGATCGGGTTTGCGGGGCAGCTGGGCGAGCTGAACATCGGGTTCACGCAGCTCGCCGC
>CAIYZX010000353.1 GCA_903930745.1 uncultured Chloroflexota bacterium
CGCGGACCCGCGCCCTGGTCCCGCAGCGGTCGGACCTGGCGGCCATGCGCCGGCGCCCCGGGCGCGACATCCTCGCGGGCGTCACGGTCGCCGTGGTGGCCCTCCCCCTGGCCCTTGCCTTCGGCATCTCGTCCGGCCTGGGCGCGGGTGCCGGCATCCTCACCGCCATCGTCGCGGGCACGCTCGCGGCCGTGTTCGGCGGCAGCAACCTCCAGGTGAGCGGGCCCACCGGTGCCATGACCGTGGTCCTCGCCCCCATCGTGGTCACGTACGGCCCGGCGGGCGCGCTGGTCGCGGGCATCATCGCCGGCGTCTTCCTCGTGGCCCTCGCGTACGCGGGCGCCGGCCGCTATATGCGCTACATCCCCGTGCCCGTCGTGGAGGGCTTCACCGTGGGGATCGCGGTGATCATCGGCCTCCAGCAGGTGCCCGCCGCGCTTGGCCTGCGGGCGCAGGACACCAACGTCCTGGGCGCGGCGCTGGGCGCCATCGGCACCTGGCTCTCGAACCCGGACCCCAGGGCCCCGGCCATCGCGCTCGCCGTCGCGGGCTCCATGCTCCTCGCGGCGCGCCTCAAGCCCGGCGTCCCGGTCTCGCTCGTCGCGGTCATCATGGCCACGGTGGTTGACCAGGCCGCCAACCTGGGCCTCCCGGCCATCGGCTCCGTCCCGTCCGGCCTCCCTGCTCCGTCCGTTCCCGCCATCGACATCCGCGCCGTCTCCGGGCTCGTGGTCCCGGCCGTGGCCATCGCCGCGCTGGGCGCGCTCGAGAGCCTGCTCTCCGCCACCGTGGCGGACGGCATGAGCGTGGGCGAGCACCACGACTCGGACCGCGAGCTCTTCGGCCAGGGCATCGCCAACATCGTCACGCCGCTCTTCGGCGGCATCCCCGCCACCGCCGCCATCGCCCGCACCGCGGTCAACGTGCGCTCCGGCGCGCGCAGCCGCCTCGCCGCCATCACGCACGCCGCGGCCCTGCTGATCGTGGTCCTGGTGGCCTCGCAGTGGGTCTCGTACATCCCGCTCGCGGCCCTCGCGGGCGTCCTCATCGCCACCGCCATCTTCATGGTGGAGGCGTCCAGCCTCGCCGCGCTGCTCCGCTCCACGCGCGGTGACGCCGCTGCGCTCGTGATCACCACCGGCGCAACCGTCCTCTTCGACCTCGTCACCGCGGTGGTCCTGGGCCTCGTGGTCGCCGGCACGTTCGCGCTCCAGCAGATGGCCCGCAGCGTCCGCCTGGACGAGACGGAGCTGGACCACGCCGACCACAGCGAGGAGGAGCAGGCCCTCTTCGAGGAGCACATCGTGGCGTACCGCCTGGACGGCCCCCTCTTCTTCGGGGTCGCCCACGCGTTCCTCCTGGAGCTCTCCGAGGTGGCGGAGGTCAAGGTGGTGGTCCTGCGGATGTCGCGGGTTGCCACGCTGGACGCCACCGGCGCCTCGGTCCTCGCGGACACGATCAAGCGCCTGGAGGGTCGCGGCATCACCGTCCTGCTCTCCGGCGTTCGCCCGGAGCACCGGGTCGTGATGGAGCGCATGGGCACGCTCGCGCAGCTGGGCAGCGAGCACCACCTCTTCGACCATACGCCGGACGCCATCAACCACGCCCGGTCCCATGCCCGGCGCCTCGCCCACGACGCCTCCGCGGGGCCAACCGCCGCGGGGTAGGCGCCGCGTAGAGCGCCGCGACGACCGCGCGTCCCGGCGACGCGGTCCAAACGGACCTGACAGGCCGCTTCCGGCGAGGCATGATGGCGCCCACACGGAGGTTGACCACCCACATGATCCGCTTTGGCACCCTGCGCGACTGGATCGCGATGGCGATCATCTTCATCGCCACCCCGCTCGCCGTCTTCGGCGGCACGAACATCGCGTGCGTCGGCCAGGGCGTCTCGTCCGACTGCGCATTCACCGCGGTCTGGATCTCACCGCTGCTGCTCGTCATCGCGGGCCTGGTCGCCGGCATGATCACGCACGGCTGGACGGGCCTGTTCGTGGTTGGCGTGGGCCAGATCGCCGGCCAGGTGGTCATCGTTGGGCTCGCGTACACCGCCGGGCGCCCGGTGCCCATCGACTACTTCAGCGCGATCGTCGCCACCATCTGGTTCGGCGCTCCCATCGCCATCGGGTACGGGACCGCACGCATCGCCAGCCGCGTCGCAGGTCGCCGCAGCGCCTCGAAGGGCGACACGCCCGCCTGACGCC
>CAIYZX010000354.1 GCA_903930745.1 uncultured Chloroflexota bacterium
AGCGAGGCCTCCGCGATGAGCTCCGTGGCATGCGGGCCGATCACGTGGACACCCAGCACCGCGCCCGTCTCCGCGTGGGCGATGACCTTGGCGAACCCCTCGCGGGACCCGTGGATCAGCGCCTTCGCCACCGCCTGGAACGGCACCTTGCCGATCGCCACCGGGAGCCCGCGCTCAGCGCACTGCGCCTCGGTGAGGCCGACGGACGCGATCTCCGGCCGGGTGTACGTGGCGCGCGGCTGGGACGTGTAGTCCATCGGGTGGACGTCCGCCACGGCCTCGCCAGCGGCGAGGTGCGCCGCGATCAGGCCCTCGTGCGCCGCCGTGTGCGCGAGCATCAGCCCGCCCACGATGTCGCCGATCGCCCAGAGGTGCGGCACGCCCGTGCGCATGTGACCGTCCACGCGGATGAACCCGCGCTCCGTCTCGATGCCCGCGGTGTCCAGGCCCAGCCCCTCCGTGTTGGGGGCGCGGCCGGCGGCCATCAGCAGGACGTCCGCGGCGATCTCCTCGCGCGCGCCGCCGTCCGGGCCCACGGTGAGGCGGATCCCGGCGTCGTCCACCACCAGCGAGGCGGCGTCGAAGCGGGCGGAGGTGATGACGCGGATGCCGCGCCGCTCGAAGGAGCGGGCCAGCTCCCGGGAGACCTCCGCGTCCTCCAGCGGCACGAGCGCCGGGAGGTACTCGAGGAGCGTGACCTTGACGCCCAGGTCGTGGAGCGCCGAGGCGAACTCGGAGCCAACGGCGCCGGCGCCCACCACCACGATGGACTGGGGGAGCGACGTCCAGCGGAGGACGTCGTCCGAGGTGACCACGCGGACGCCATCCGGGACGATCCCGGGCAGGGACTTCACGCGCGAGCCCGTGGCGAGGATCACGTCGTTGGCGCGCAGGAGCCGCTCGCCCGAGCCCGCGCCCTCGCCGGAGAGCGTGACGCGGACCTGCGAGGGGCCCTCGAGGCGGCCGCGACCCGCGACCCACTCCACCTTGTTCTTGCCAACCAGGCTCTTGAGGCCGGTCCACATGCGCTTGACCACGGCGTCCTTGGACGCGGCCACGGCGCCGTACTCGATGCGCAGCCCGTCCGTCACCACGCCGATGCCCGCACCCTGCTCGCGCACGCGGTGCGCAAGATCGGCGGATTCCAGGATCGCCTTGGTGGGGATGCAGCCGCGATGGAGGCAGGTGCCGCCGATCCTGTCCTCGTCCACCAGGGCCACCTTGAGCCCCAGCTGGGCGGCGCGGAAGGCGGCGGAGTAGCCGCCGGTGCCGGCGCCCAGGACCACGACGTCGAACCAGTCCGGGTCGTCCGGGAAGCGGTCTCGCGCGGGCTCGGGGGCAGCCGATGCCGATGCCGAAGCGGCCGATGCCGAGGCGCCGTCGCCCAGGCGGAACCCGTCCGCAGCCTCCAGCCGGCCAACGAGGGCCTGCAGGAACTGGGCGCCCAGCGCGCCGTCCACGATCCGGTGGTCCGCGGACAGGGTCAGCTTCATGACCTGCCGGACCTCGATGCCGCCGTTCAGCGCCACCGGTGTCGCCACCGCCGCG
>CAIYZX010000355.1 GCA_903930745.1 uncultured Chloroflexota bacterium
CCCGCCGGGTCGTCCTCGTCGATCACGATCACGCGGAACGCCTCCGCGGCCTCCACGCCCAGGGCGCCGCCCTCCTCGCGCGCCCACTCGCGGATCTTCGGCTCCAGGCGCTCCGGGTGGCGGATCTGCGATGCATGCTCGCGCAGCGCGGCGAGCTTGCGCTCGATGGTGGCGCTGACGTCCACGTGCGCGGACGGGCGGTTGGACCAGAACAGGTAGATCCGGCGCACGTTGTGCGGCGCCAGGCCGTCCCGGGCAAGCCACGGGAAGGACATCCCGTTGCGGGCAGCGGGGAAGACGGCGTCAACCGCCGCAAGCCCCGAGACCCGGTGGTCCGCGTGGTTCACGCCGCCATCGTTGTAGAAGATGGTCTCCGGGTCCACCGCCAGCACGGCGTCCGGGCGGAAGGTCCGGATCTCGCGGACCAGCTGCTCGCGCAGTGCAAGGTCGTTGGCGAGCGCGCCGTCCGGCTGGTGCAGGAACGCCACCCCCTCGTAGCCAACGACCTTCGCCGCGGCCAGCTGCTCGGCCTCCCGGGTGGCAGCCAGCTCCAGCGGATCCGTGCGCCAGTCGTCCGCACCGGCGTCACCGCTGGTGCAGCAGACCAGGCGGCCCACGGAGCCCTCGTCGATCCAGCGCGCCGCCGTGGCCGCAGGCCCGAAGTCGGCGTCGTCCGGGTGGGCCACGATCACCATGAACCGGGCTGGGCGCCAGGGATGCGAGCCGGTGCTTCTGGTGTCCGTCATGGTGCTGTGCGTACCTCGGGATGGGACTCGTAGGGGGGTCCCCACCACCGGTAGAGGGATGTCCCCGTGTTGCGCCCTGTGCTAGATTCAATGTGAGGCTTCGCTCGTTTCCCCCCACGGGCGAAGCCTCACTGCATGTCCGGGACCCTGCGTCCCGGCGACCTCAGCCGCGTGCCGCCCGGGCGGCGACGAGCGCGTCGCGAACCTGCTCCGCGTGCCCCTCCGCCTTCACCTGCGGCCAGGTCCTGGCGACCCGTCCGTCCGGATCCACGAGGAAGCTGGAGCGGATGATCCCCATGTACGTCTTGCCGTAGTTCGTCTTCTCGCCCCAGGCGCCGTACACCTCGGCGACCGCGTGGTCCTCGTCACAGAGGAGCGTGAACGGCAGGCCGAACTTGGCACGGAAGGCGGCGTGGCTGCCGGAGCCGTCCGGGCTCACGCCCCAGACCGCGGCATCCATGCCCTCCAGCTCCGCGTTGAGATCACGGAAGGCGCAGGCCTCGGTGGTGCAGCCGGGCGTGTCGTCCTTGGGGTAGAAGTAGACGATCGTCCAGCGCCCGCGGCGCTCCGACAGTCGGTGGACGGTGCCGTGCTCGTCGGGGAGTGCGACCTCGGGTGCCTGGTCGCCGGCCTGCGGCATGCTCATGGCGCGGAGTCTAGCCCTGAGACGGCGGGCGCGGCCTCCACGACGAGGAGCCGCCCGGCACGGAGCGTGACGGCGGCCTCCGCGAGCTCCCGCACGTTGGAGAGGCCGCGGGCGGGGCCGGTGCGCAGGTCCTCGTCCCGGAGGGGGTACCGCAGGCCGTGGGTGGTGATGCCGATGGCATCGCCGCCGAGCGGGAGCAGCGTGACGAGGCAGCCGGGCCGCCCCATGAGGCTCCGTGTGACGGCTCCGCCGTCCGGCGCCGGGGCAGAGACGAGCGAGACACGCGTGCGCTCGTCGAGGAGGACCACGTCCTGGCCGGCGAGCGCCTCCAGCCCCAGCAGCCAGACGTTCGCGAGGGCGTGATCCAGGCGTGGCCCGCCGAACGCGCCGAGGACGATGATCCGTTCCGGCTCGAGGTGGAGCGCCTCCAGGAGCGCGAGCTCCGTGTCCGACTCGTCCTTGTCCACGCGGGACCGGAGGACGGGCAGGCCGTGGGCCTGGGCCTCCGCCGACGCATCCGGGCCGAGCGAGTCCAGGTCGCCCACGAGCAGATCCGGGCGCAGGCCGAGGGTGTGGGCGTGCGCGAGTCCGCTGTCCGCCGCGAGGACGCCCACGAGGCCGTCCGCCCAGCCGGGCCAGGCCGCATCGAGGGCCGCGCGCTCCGGCACATCCCCGCCCGCCACGATGACGACGAGGCGCGGCGGGAGGACCGAATCGGCCACACGTGCGTGAGCGTCCATGGCACGGATCGTACCCGGCCGTCCTGTGCCCCCGCGACAGGGCGTCCACAGCGACCTTGCGTCATCGTCGTGTATGCTCCCGGCCGTGCCCGACGCTGACCTCCCTGCCGCCATCCAGCTGGTCGTCGACGCCGCCGCCAAGAAGGGGGTGGTGCTCGACATCCGCCGCTTCGACGAGTCCACGCACACGGCGGAGGACGCGGCGAAGGCCGTCGGCGCGGAGATCGGCCAGATCGTGAAGTCGCTCGTCTTCGTGGCGGTGCGCGGCGAGGGCGGCCCGGAGCCCGTGATCTGCCTGGTCTCCGGTCCCAACCGCGTGGACGTGGGCCGTCTCGCGGCGGTCATCGGCGAGCCGGATGTGCGCCGCGCCACGGCGGCCGAGGCCCGGGACCTGACCGGCTTCGTCATCGGCGGGATCCCGCCCTTCGGCTACCAGCGGCCCGTCCGCGTGATCATGGACCCGGACCTGGGCCGGTTCCCGGTGGTCTGGGCGGCCGCGGGCTCCAGCACGGCCGTCTTCCCGGTACCGCCCGGCACGCTGCGGATGCTCGCGAACGCGCACGTGGCACCCATCTGCGAGGAGCGCGGCAGCGCGCCCGTCGGCGCGCCGCAGCCACAGCCGAACCCCGGCGCCTGAGCGGCGCGCACTCCAAGTGACCGCGGAGCCAAGGCACGCCGTCGTCGGCTTCCCCGGCGGCATCCGCGCCGCGTTCCGCTGGGCCGGCAGCGGCCAGGCCGCCTCGCTGTTCGCGCTCTCGGAGACGGGCGGTGACCTCGTGGACCTCGGCACGCTGGCCGTCCCGGACCCGGACGCCCGCTGCCGCGCGGAGATCCGCGTGGACACGCCCGCAGGTCCGTGGGCCGTCCGCCTCGCGGCCACGCTGAACGATGCGCCGGCGGGCCTCGCCTGGGACACGGAGGGGCTGCTGGTCGTCAAGTACGGCTTCCACGTCTACGCCTTCGAGGCCCGGACCGGTGCCCTGCGCTGGAGCCACCGCTCCGCCACGCCCGTGCTGGTCGTGATGGGCTCGCCCCGGCTGCCGCACATCCTGGTGCAGGCGGAGATCGAGACGTTCGCGCTCCAGGGGGACGGCGAGGTCGCGTGGCGCGTGGCCCACTCGGACGTCGTGTCCGCGGCGGAGCTGCTCGGCGGGCGGCTGGTCCTCACCAGCTTCGACGGCCAGGCGCGGGCCCTGGACCCGCTCACCGGGCGCACCGCGGGCTGAGGCGACGCCGGTGGACCCGGCTCGTGCTCCCACCGTCGGCCGCGCCGGGTGGCCGACGGTGGACAACCTGTGGACAACTCCCGCGGGAATGGCCCGCCAATCGGTGGACAACCCTATTGCCCCGTGCCCCGTGGACCGATAGCGTGGATGTCGGTCCGAAGGGGCTGAGCGAGGCTAACGGCGGCGATCACATCAACGTCCATGCGTCGAGTAGGTTCCTTCGGGCCTTCTGATTCCCGGCACCGGCAACGGCCCGTGAACACCACCTGTGCGATCATCGCCCGGTGACCCCCCTGTTCCCCCTCCTGCTTGGTCTCGCCTCGCTCGCCGCCGGCGCCGTCCTGCTGCGCCGGCTTGGGCCGAAGGCGCGCATTGGCCGGATCCTCGCCTCCACGCCCGTGATCCCCGTTGACCGCGCCCGCGAGCTCGCTCTCGCCGGCACGGAGCGATACGTCGCGGTTGGCGGCCGGATCGACGCGGAGGAGGACTTCCCCGACGAGAACGAGCGCCCGCTGGTGTACCGCCGC
>CAIYZX010000356.1 GCA_903930745.1 uncultured Chloroflexota bacterium
GAGCGTGTGGAGCACGATCAGCTCCGAGCCCTGCGCCGCCAGCTCGCGCACCACGCGGTCCGCGGAGGGGTCCAGCAGGTCCGAGATCAGCACCACCACGCCGCGCCCGGAGAGCATGGCGCCGGCGTGCCGCGCGGCGAGAAGGAGGTCCGTGGGGCCGTCCGCGGGCGCGATGCCGGACAGGTTGGCGAGGAGCCGGAAGACGCGCCCCGAGCCCCGCAGGCCGCTGTGACGGCGGGCCTGGCGGCCGGACAGCGCGATGGTGACCACGCGGTCCTCGCCGGCGAGGGCGATGTACCCCAGGGCCGCCGCCGCGCGCTTGGCGAAGAGGAGCTTCTGGGGCTTCCCGTACGCCATGGACGGGCTGGCATCCACGAGGAAGGTGACGGTGACGTCCTCCTCCTCCACGAACAGCTTGACGAAGAGCTTCTCCAGGCGGGCGAAGACGTTCCAGTCCAGCTGGCGCAGGTCATCGCCCAGCGTGTAGTCGCGGAAGTCCGCGAACTCCACGGACTGGCCCCGCTTCACGCTCCGCCGGCCACCCTTGAGGCCGCCGCGGACCGGCTGCTTCATCAGGACGCCGAGGCGCTCCAGCTGCCGCAGGAAGGCCTCGTCGAAGACGGTTGGGTCCAGCTCGCTCGGCAGGAACGCCTTGACGCCACCGCCCTTCGCGATCTCGTCCGTGCCCGGGCGTGCTTCATCGACTGCCGGGACTCGGTCCGGGCCGGGCGCCTGCTCGGGCGGGGTGGGGGAGATCGCCATGGGGGCGTCCGCTCGCTGCCGTCTACTCGACGGAGGGCGGCGCGACCTCGTCCAGGATGGAGCGGACAACGGACTCGGAGCTGATGCCCTCCGCCTCGCCCTCGAAGTTGAGGATGACGCGGTGGCGCAGGGCCGGGAGGGCGGCCGCGCGGATGTCGTCCGTGGACACGTTGAAGCGGCCGTCGAGGAGCGCCAGGATCTTGCCGGCGGCAACGAGCGCCTGGGCGCCGCGGGGTGAGCCGCCGTAGCGCACGTACGAGCGGACCAGCGATGGCGCACGGCGGTTGTCCGGGTGCGTCGCCGCCAGGATGCTCACCGCGTAGGCCGTGATGTGCGGCGCGATGGGCACGGCGCGGGCAAGCTGCTGCATCTCGCGGATCTCGGCGGCCGTGGTGACGGACGAGGCACGCGGGGCCTCGGCGCCCGTGGTCCGGTCGATGATGGAGACGAGGTCCTCCTCCGTGGGGAACGGGACCATGACCTTGAGCAGGAAGCGGTCCAGCTGTGCCTCGGGGAGTGGGTAGGTGCCCTCCATCTCGAGCGGGTTCTGCGTGGCGAGCACGAAGAACGGCGGCTCCAGCGGGTAGCGGGTGCGTGCCACGGTGACCTGGTGCTCCTGCATGGCCTCGAGCAGGGAGCTCTGGGTCTTCGGTGTGGCGCGGTTGATCTCGTCCGCGAGGACCAGGTTCGCGAAGATGGGGCCCGGCTGGAAGCGGAAGACGCGCGCGCCGCCCTCCTCCACCAGGATGTTGGTGCCCGTGATGTCCGCCGGCATCAGGTCCGGCGTGAACTGGACGCGGTTGAAGGTGCAGTCGATGACGTCCGCGATGGTCCGGACGAGCATCGTCTTGCCCAGGCCCGGGACGCCCTCGAGCAGCACGTGGCTGTTGGCGAGGAGGCCCACGAGGGTGTGCCGGACCAGCTCGCGCTGGCCCACGATGACCTTGCCAACCTCCGCCTCGATGGCGGCGGCGCGCTGGGCGAAGGCCTCCGGGGCGAGCCTGTGCGGGGTGCCGGCCGCGGCCTGTGCGGCCTGGGTGGGTGCGTCCATGGATCCTCCGGGAGCGAGCGGCGGCGCGGGGCCGCCGGTGCGTTACCTGGTCGGGTTGAGGGAGCTGAAGTAGTCGCGCACGTAGTCCTTCACCGAGATCGGCACGTACGACCGGTCCAGGGTGGTGAGCGCGTACTGGTAGAAGTCGCCGTAGACGGACTGGTAGGGGACGTAGGAGCCGTTGTTGCTCCCCTGGCCCTGGGTGTTGCCCTGCTGGGTCTGGCCGTCGCCGCCGGTGCCGGCGATGTACGACGGGTCACCCGGCTTGCCGAGGCGGTCGAAGGGGGCGAACACCTGGCCGATGTCACCGCCGAGGGTGCTGGGCCGGTTGGGGTTCACCGGGCCGCCGGGCGTGCCGTTGGACATGCCGGTCCCGAGGTGGCTGGCGTTCGAGCCGCCGCCGGAAAGCGAGCCGCCCTGGCCCTGACCCTGGCCCTGACCCTGGCCCTGACCTTGGCCTTGCCCCTGGCCTTGGCCTTGCCCCTGGCCTTGGCCTTGCCCCTGCCCTTGCCCCTGCCCTTGCCCCTGGCCCTGGCCCTGGCCTTGGCCTTGCCCCTGACCCTGACCCTGGCCCTGGCCCTGGCCCTGACCCTGGCCCTGACCCTGACCGGATCCGGACGGGTTCGGGCTCCCCTGGCCCTGGCCCTGGCCCTGGCCGTCGCCGGACGCGGACGGGTTGGGGCTGCCGTTGGCGCCCTGCCCCTGCTGGCCCTGGCCCTGCTGCCCGGCCTGGCCCTGCTGGCCCGCCTGGCCCTGCTGGCCGGCGTTCGCCAGCTCACGCCGGGCGTCCTGCAGCCCGGAGGCCGCGGTGGCGAGGTCTCGGTTCGTGTCCACGCGCTGCGACGCGGCGTCCAGCGCCTCGCCGAGGCGGTCCAGGGCGGCCTTCGCGCCCTCGGTGTCGCCCTGCGCCAGGCTCTGGACCGTGTCCTGGAGCGCCTGGCCGGCGGCGCCGTCCGCCTGGCTCGCCTGGCCCTGGAGGGCGGCAAGCTCCTTGGCGAGCTGCTCGCGCTCGGCCTGCGTCATCTGGTCCAGCTTGTCGCCGGTCTTGGAGAGGTCCTCCTTGGTCTCCTTCGGGTCGCCGCCCGGGTTCGCCTTCGGGTCGCCGGTGGCGGCGCGGGAGAGCGATCGGGAGAGGGAGGCCAGCGAGGCCGCCTTCTGCTCGTTGGCGGGATCCAGCTGGGCCCGGACCTGCTCCTCCACCGCGCCAAGCTGCGCGAGGTTCATGTCCAGCTCGCCCGGGTTGGCGCGCAGCTTCTCGGCGAGCCTGCGCAGCTCCTCGGACAGCTGCGTCCGGGGATCCTGCGCGGAGCCGCCCTTGGCCTCAAGGTCCTTGGCGATCTTGTCGATCTTCTCCGCCTGGCGCTCCGCCTCAGCGCGCACCTGCTGGTTCCGCGCGATGACGAGGTCCATGGGGTTGGGGAGCAGGATGGCGGGGATGACGAGCGCCGTGGCCACCAGGGCCACCAGCGCGGGCCGGCGGGCGAACCGCGGTCCGAAGAGGCCCGGATCCACGGAGCGCAGGCGGGCCGCCGCATCGCGCCGCTGCCGGCGGATGAAGCGGGCCTCGGCCTCCGCGACGTCAAAACCCGTGTCAACGGCGATCAGCCCGTCGTCGGCCGCATCGGCGGGACCCGCGGCGGACGGATGGGCGTCGGCGAAGGCCAGCGCGGAGGCGACCGTGTCGCCCACGCCGCCCTCGGCGTCAACGGCCAGCGCCGTCTCGCCCATCGTGGGGCGGGAGCGGATCACGAGCGCAAGGAGCACCAGCAGGCCCAGCACGGCGATCGCCGCGGCCACGAGCGGCGCGCCCTCCAGGGGCAGCAGGCGCTGGGCGATGGCCAGCACCAGCTCCGCGACCGCCACCACGGCGGCCATGTTCCACGCCCGGCGCACGGCCCGCCGCATCCAGAGGCGGCGGCGGTGCGCGGCGAGGTCCGCGCGGATCTCAACGAGCGCCGGGTCCAGGGTCACGCCAAGGCGCGCCGGGTCCACCGGCACGAACGGGGCCGTCTCACCTGGCCCGGACAACGGACGGCGGCGGGACGGGATCAGGGAGCGCAGACGTGCCTGCCTGGTCATGAGGACTCTCCTCCGCTGGGTACCGGTTCGGCTTCGGGTGTCGCCTGCTTCCGGCGAAGGCGTGGCAGGCGGGGGTGCCAGCGCCGGGTGGGCGAGACGAGCTGTGCTGACAGGATGATCGCGATGATTGCCGTGAAGGCCATGAAGGCCAGGCTGCGCGGCCAGTAGCTGTCGCGCGTCAGGCCCTGGACCTGGCCGTTCCCGTTGTCCAGGAACGCGTTCTGCTTGTTCATGACGGCAGCGACGATCTGGCAGGACGCGGAGAACTGGTTGCTCTCCGTGCCGCAGATCACGTCCACCTGGGAGACGAACGGGTCCAGCCACATCAGCGCCTCCGGTGGGCGTTCGAAGAGCTGGTCCACGGCATCGCCCTTCGACGTGCCGTCCGGGAGCACCCCGGAGCTGCCGGTCATCGCCGTCCAGAAGATGAACAGGAACGCCGTGCCGCCCGTGAGGACGATCGTGAGCACGAGGTTGATGACGGTGGCCGCCTGCGTGCGCTTGACGAGTGCGGACACGAAGAGCCCCATGGACCCGAAGCAGACGGCGGTCCCGAGCAGCACCACGTACGCGCGCAGCACGTCGTCCGGGGCGGCGCCTCCGAAGGCGAACACGATCGCGACCACCGGGATGGACGCGGCGAGCAGCAGCACGATCCAGGCCAGCGCGGAGGCCAGCTTGCCCAGCACGATCGCGAGCGAAGAGATCGGCGTGGTGGCCAGCAGGTCCAGCGTCTGCTTCTCGCGCTCCAGGCTGATCGCTCCGGCGGTGGAGGCTGGTGCCAGGATCAGGGTGACGATGGTCAGCAGGATGACGATGCCGGTGAAGAGTCCGCGGCCGATGTCGGAGGCCGCGGTGAGCGAACCGCCAAAGCCGTTGACGTAGGTCTGCTCCGTGAGCGACTCCACCATCCAGGCAAAGCCCGCCACGATCAGCAGGTAGATGGTCAGGATGACGAAGGCCCGCTTGCCGCGCATTCGGCCGCGCAGCTCCTTCACGCTCACCGCGAGCATGCCGGTGCCGATGTCGCGCAGGGCGCCGAAGCGACGCCGGCTCCCCGTGGTGCCGCCTGTCATGGGTGCGATGTGCTCGGTCATGCGGGCACCCCCTGGGGAGCGTGGGCGGGCTGGTCCGCGGAGGTGACCTGGAGGAAGAGCTCCTCGAGGTCCGATGCTGCGCGGGCGAAGGAGACGATCCGGAGGCCGTGGCGGACCGCGTCGGACAGCAGCCGCGCCGAGTCCTCCTCGTCGCCCCGGAAGCCGACCTCGATCATCCCGTCCGCCAGCACGTCCGCCGCGGCGACGTCCTGCTGGAACGAGAACCAGGCGCGCGCAGCCTCGTGGGCATCGGCGTCGCCGAGGACACGCACACGCAGGACCGCGCCCACGCGAAGCCGCTTCTCGATCTCCGAGACGCGTCCGTGGGCGAGCACCTGGCCGCGGTCGATGATGGCGACCGAGGTGCACAGCTCCTCCAGCTCCGGGAGGATGTGCGAGGAGACGAGGATGGTCTTGCCCATGGAGCGCAGCTCGCGGAGCAGCTCTCGCAGCTCAACGCGTGCC
>CAIYZX010000357.1 GCA_903930745.1 uncultured Chloroflexota bacterium
GAAGATCCGCGCGGCCGCGGGCGCCAACGAGGGCGACCTGATCCTGGTGGTCGCGGACCACGGCGAGACCGCGAACGAGGTCCTGGGCCGGCTGCGCAACGAGATCGGCGCGCGCCTGTCCCTCGCGGACCCGGACGAGCTCGCCTACTGCTGGGTCCACCACTTCCCGATGTACCAGTGGGACGCCGAGCACAACCGCTGGGACGCAACCCACAACCCGTTCAGCGGCGTGGTCCCGGAGCACGAGGCGCTGCTCACCACCGCGTCCGGCGATCTCGGCGTCCGCACGCCGCAGGACCCGGCCGGCAAGGCCAAGGCCATGCAGTACGACGTGGCGCTCAACGGCTGGGAGCTGGGTGGCGGCTCCGTCCGGATCTGGGACCCGCAGCTGCTCTCGCGCAGCTTCGCGCTCCAGGGCTACACGGACGAGCAGATGCACGAGCGCTTCGGCGCCATCCTCGACGCCTTCGAGTACGGCGCCCCGCCGCACGGCGGCATCGCGCTGGGTGTTGACCGCTGGGCCGCGCTGCTCAGCTACCAGACCAACATCCGCGAGGTCATGGCGTTCCCGAAGACCCAGTCCGGCTCCGACCTGATGCTCGAGGCGCCGTCCGCGCCGGACGTCGAGCAGTACGAGGAGCTGGGTCTCCGGTTCGTGGGCCTGCCCGAGAGGAAGTAGGGGAGCGGCCACCCGTCACCGGGGGCTCCCGCCGACGCCCGTCAGGGGACGGTCAGACCCGCCAGGAGCCGGATCGTGGCGGCTGCCACCGCGTGCTGCTGCTCTGCGCGTGGGATGGTGGCCGGCGGATCGTTGGGCTGGCCCGTGTACCAGCCCATCTGCTCGTGGTTGCCGCCGGGGATCTCCTGGTAGACCGCGTCCGCAGGGACGCTGGCGCGCGCCTCCGGGCCGGACATTCGAGGTGCGCCTGCGTCCAGCGAACCGTAGATGGACAGGACGCGGATCGGCGCGTCGTGCATGTCCGTGGCGCTGTAGGACGCCCAGAAGGCAAGTCCACGGATCACATCGCGGTGATCCGCGGCGTACTGGGCCGCCATGGAGCCGCCCAGCGAGTGGCCGGCCATCGCCCAGGTCTGCACCTCAGGGTGCGCGGCGATCACGCCGTCCGCAGCGCCGATGCCGAAGACCGCGAGGTTGAACGGCATGGGCACGATCACCACGAGGTGGCCGTCGCCGGCGATCTCCTGCGCGAGCGGACCGTAGGCGGCCGGCGGCACCTTGCCACCCGGGTAGACGATGAGCCCGGTGTCATACGCGCCATCGGCGGGGCCCCATTCCAGGCGGCCGTCCACCTGGGTGAACGTGACGTCCGCGGTGGAGGCGAGCGACGCGCCGGCCTCCGGCAGGAGCGGCTGCGGCTGGGTGTACCAGGTCCATGCGCCCGCGAGGACGGCGACGACGGCCAGGAGCGTGAGGCCAACGGTGCGGCGGCGGGGGCGGTGCAGGCGCGGGCTCATCGTGCATCCTCCTGGTCAAGATCCTCGGCGACGGCCGCGCCCCACTCGGGGGCATCGGCGGGCTCCGGCGGTCCGTCGTACTCGGGCAGCGACGCCTGGGGCGTGCCGATGTCATGCGTGGTGCCGGGATCGCCGGTCTCCACGAGGGTGATGGGGACACCGCGGGCAGCGAGATCGGCGAGGACGTCGTCCGGCATGCGGTCCGGGGCGATGGCGCGGAGGGCGCCCAGCGCCGTCACGGGCACCAACGCCGGCCAGCCCGCCTCGCCGCGGTAGGCGGGGCGGAGCAGCGCGGAGCGGTCCTCGCCATGGGCGGCGATGAGCGAGGTGACCGTCTCGGCATCCACCCAGGCCATCCGGGCGGGCCACACGAGCGCCGCGGAGGTCTCGGCGACCAGCGCAAGGGCGGCCGCAAGCCCGTTGGCGATCTGTCCGGCCGGTCCCTGCTCCACGGGCGCCGGCGCCACCAGCGCGGCCTCCGTGTTGGCGAGGGCTGCGGCGACGGCACCATCGGGGTCGAAGGAGCAGACGACCACCGGCGTGGCTCCGCCGGCCCAGGCGACGTCGGTGAGACGGCGCGCGGCGGGCGTGCCGCTGGCATCCGCGAGCGAGGACGAGGGCTGGGCGGCGAGGATCACGGCGGCAACGGTCATGGGCACTCCTCCTGTGTGGCGGGGAGTGTAGCCGCGGTGTCAGGCGGGTGGCTGCACGCCCGCTACGGCAAGGCCATCCACGAGGGATCCGATCGCACGGTCAAGCTCGCCGAGGAGGGCCTCCATCTCCGGCTCGGGCGCCGCGCGCCGGATCGCCGTGCCGGCGTCGCCGGCCGCCCGCTCGATGGCGGTCAGGCCAAGGCCCTGGGCCACCTGCTCCAGCGTCCTCGCGAGGCGCGCGGCCCTCGTGGAGTCGCCCGTGAGGTACCGCGTGCGGATCGTGGTCGCATCGTGGGCGTGGGCGGTGGCGAACCCCGTGATCAGCATGACGTAGCTGTCCCGGGACTGGCGGCCGCCGCTCAGCCACGGGCGCGCGTCCACGCCGTCCATGGCCGCTATCGAGGCGAGGATGTCCACGCCATGGCCCTGTGCCACGGCATCCGCCGCAGGGTCCGGGCCGTTGGGATCTCCCGTTCCGGACGGCATTGGAGCGGCCGCCACGTACCCGGCACCCAGGAGCGCACGCATGGATGCGTCTGATGCCGATTCAGCGGCATGGCCGGTCCGCAGGGCTTCGGTGAGGGATCGTCCCCGGCGTACCGGCACCCATCGCTCCAGGGCGCCGTACAGGCGGTCCGGGTCGACGGGCTTGCCCAGGTGGTCGTTCATGCCCGCGTCGAGACACGCCCGCCGGTCCTCGTCAAACGCGTTCGCGGTCATGGCAACGATGGGGACATCGCGACGATCAGGGCGTCTCCGGATCTCCCGCGTGGCCGCGAGCCCGTCCATGATCGGCATCTGGACGTCCATCAGCACCATGTCGTACGCCCCGGAGAGCACGGCGTGGACGGCGGCCTGTCCATCCGTGACGACGTCCACGTCCACCTCGGCCAGCCGGAGCAGCTCGCGAGCCACCTGCTGGTTCACGGCCGAGTCCTCGGCGAGGAGCACCCGGGCGCCCGGGCGGCGGGCCATCGCCGCGCGGGAGGCAAGGTCCCCAGCCTCGGCGGCAGGACTGCCGGTCCCGGCGGGCGCCGGGGCCATGAGGCCGAACGGGACGGTGAGCGGGAGGTCCACCATGAAGGCGCTGCCCTCGCCGGGCGTGGTCTCAACCGATAGGTGTCCACCCATGAGGTCCACGAGCAACCGCGTGATCGCGAGCCCCAGCCCCGTACCGCCGAAGCGGCGGGTGGTGGATGCATCCGCCTGCTCGAAGCTGCCAAAGAGCCGGGAGACGAGGTCTGGGGCGATGCCGATGCCGGAGTCGCGAACGGTGAACCTGAGCCATGGGGAGGGCAGGCCGGGGGCGGGCGCCACGTGCACATCGACGCCGCCGTGCTCCGTGAACTTGATGGCATTCGAGGTGAGGTTCAGGAGGACCTGGGACAGGCGCAGTCCGTCCACGTGGACCGCCGCAGGCGTTCCGGGAGACACGGCGATGTCGAAGCGAAGGCCCTTGGCGGTGGCCCGGTCAGCAACGATCGAGCGGAGATGCTCAAGGATGTCGGCCAGCGCGACGTCGGCGGGTTCAAGCTGCAGCTTGCCGGCCTCGATCTTGGAGAGGTCCAGCACGTCGTTGATGATCTGCATGAGGTGGTCCGCCGACTCGCCAACCTTGCCGAGGAGGTCGTCCTGGCGGTCGGTCACCACCTCGGAGCGGAGGAGGTGGGTGAGGCCGATGATCGCGTTCATTGGTGTCCGGATCTCGTGGCTCATGTTGGCGAGGAACGTGCTCTTGGCACGGCTTGCCGCCTCAGCGCTCTCCTTCGCCTCTGCGAGCGCAACCTCGGCGCGGCGGCGCATTGCGATGCGGTAGAGGTCCGTGGCGATGAGCGTCAGGGTGTCCGCGTCCTCGTCGTCATACGGCAGCTCCTTGTTGCCCACGCCCACCAGGACGCGGACGTTGGGGCCCTCGATCACGGGCACGCCGAGGTGCCGTGTCATGGGGATGTGGCCGTCGGGGACGCCTCGCCGGCCCGGGGTGGTGGGCCAGTCGTTGTGGATGATTGGCCGCCGCTGGCGGAACGTGTCGGCCCAGACGCCTGCGTCGCGGATCGGGTAGTGCGTGTTGAAGCCCGCCTCGCACTGCGCAAGCGTGTCCCGTGACCACGTCACGAGCTCGATGGTCTCCTGGTCGTCGTTGACGAAGTGGATGTAGCCGATCTTGCTCCCCGTCAGGCGCACGCCCTCCTCGAGGCCCTGGCGGAGGAGCGTCTTCTCGTCCAGGAGATCCGCCCGCTGGGAGAGGTCGAACATCGCGCGAAGGCGCATGTCGGACAGCATCAGGCGCCGGTTGGCGGTCGCCACCTCGCCGGCCCGGACCTCGACCATCTCCTCCAGGTGGCGGCGGTGGTACTCGAGCTCAAGCTCGGCACGCTTGCGGTCCGTGATGTCCACGGCCACTGCGAGCACGCGACGCTCTCCGCCAAGCTCAAGCGGTTCGAGGATCACGTACTCCCAGACGTCGCCGCCGTCCAGGCCAACGTTGCGCCACTCGGCCTCCTGCCGCCCCTCCTGGGCGGCCCTGCGGATCAGCGCGAGGGCGGCCTCCGTGTCGTGGGGAGGCCCTGCCCGCCAGAGCCGGGCATGGTTGAGCTCGGCGAGCGTCGTGACGCCCGCACGCTCAAGGCTGCGGGCGTTCGCCTCCACGATGGCACCCGATTCGACATCGTGGACGTGGACGGAGACGGCAGCCGTCTCGAAGAGCGCCCGGTAGCGGTCCTTGCTGGCGGCCAGCTGCTCCCGCGCCTCGTGGGCCTCGGTGACATCCTGGGTGACGCCCACGATGCGGTCCACGGTCCCGTCGTCCGACCGCTGGAGGCGGGCCCGGACGTGGATCCTGCGAACGCCGTCCGGGCGCCGGATCCGGAACTCGCTGTCCACGATGTCCTGGGCGGCCACGGTGGCCCAGGCGGCATGGACGATGGGAAGATCCTCCGGCAGGACGATGCCGGCAAGGGCCTCGTCCATGTCCTGCGGCGGCTCCGTCCAGCCGAACAGGCGGAGCGCCTCCGGGCTGACCTGGCGAACCTGGTGGTCCGACGCGAGCGTCCAGCTGCCCAGGGAACCGATCTCCTCGGCCTCCTCGAGGAGCGCTTCACGATCGCGAAGCGATCTCGCCGCCGCAAGCTCCCCGGTGATGTCGCGCCATACCGCCACGTCGTAGACGCGGCCCTGGAGGCGGATGGGCCGGACGCTGATCGCGACGTCGATGATGGTTCCGTCCTTGCGGCGCTGCTGCGTCTGGAACCGGTGGTTGCCGGCCTCGTCCAGGGCTGTCCGGTTGCCCTCGAGGTCAACGGCGGGCCCGGCGACATCGACGTCGCACACGCTCAGGCTGGTGAGCTCGTCGTGGGCGTAGCCCAGCATCTGGCAGGCGGCGTCGTTGACCTGTACGAAGCGCCCATCGGCATCCGCGAGGACGATCGCCTCGGCGGACTGCGCCACGATCGCCTCGAACATCTCCTCCTGCTCCGCCAGGATCTCGGCAGCCCGGTGGACGGCCGTCTGATCGCGGGCGATCCCAAGGACGCCAACGAGCGATCCGTCCGGGGCGTGGATGGTCTGCTTGTGGATCTCCGCGTACATGCGCGAGCCGTCCGCAAGCCCGATCCACTCGTGCGTGACGACCGGTTCCGCGCTCGCAATGGCGGCGCAGTCACCGGCGCGGAAGGAATCCGCGGTGGTCCGGTCGAAGAAGTCGTGGTCCGTGTGGCCGAGGATCTCGGCCTCTGGCCGCCCCAAGTAGCGCTCGAGGGCTGCGTTGCACCCCATGTAGCGCCCCGTCTCGTCCTTGAGGAACACGATGTCCGGGAGCGATCGCAGGATGGCGCGCATGCGTACGGCCTCGTCCTGGGCCACGGAGGAGGCGAGCTGGGGCGCGGCGCGGTCGGCTTGGTTCCTGTCGGCGAGCGTCATGGTCTCGTGCGCACTGCCGGCGTCCGCGACCGCGGCCGCCCGGCACCAGCAGTGTGGGCGGGGTGCGCCGTTCCGGCGATGGGCCACATGGACCAGCGACAGGTCCCTGCAGGGCGCCCCTAACCCCCCATTCAGGGGGTCCCCGCCATGACCGAGCGCCCCATCGGCGGAGGATGGCCCTCGAATCGGCCGCATGTGCGACACTCTGCGACGCCCATGAGTGACATTCCCGGCTCCGCCGTGCCCAACGGCGCCCCCACCTCCGTCCGTGAAGACCTGCGCAACGTCGCCATCGTTGCGCACGTTGACCACGGCAAGACGACCCTCGTTGACGCGATGCTGCGCCAGACGGGCGTCTTTCGCGACAACCAGGCCGTGGTGGACAGGGTCATGGACTCCATGGACCTGGAGCGCGAGAAGGGCATCACCATCCTCGCGAAGCAGACCGCGGTGGAGGTGGGCGACGTCCGCCTGAACATCGTGGACACCCCCGGCCACGCGGACTTCGGTGGCGAGGTTGAGCGCTCGCTCCTCATGGTGGACAGCGTCCTCCTGCTGGTTGACGCGGCCGAGGGGCCGCTCCCGCAGACCCGCTACGTCCTGAAGAAGGCGATGTCCCGCCACCTGCCCGTGGTGGTGGCACTGAACAAGATCGACCGCTCGGACGCCCGCCCGGCAGAGGTGCTGGACGAGGTCTACGAGCTGTTCATGGACCTTGGCGCGGACGAGCACCAGATCGAGTTCCCGGTGGTCTACACCAACGCGAAGCTGGGCACCGCCACCCGCAACCTGGACGAGCCCGGCACCAGCCTCCGGCCGCTGCTTGACCTCCTGGTCCAGGTCACGCCGCCCCCGGTCTTCGAGCAGGACCACCCGCTGCAGCTCCTCGTGACCAACCTGTCGGCGAACGAGTACGTGGGCCGCATGGCGGTGGGCCGCATCCGCAACGGCACCATCCGCGTGGGCCAGCGCATCGCCGTGGTCCGCGAGGAGGAGGAGGACTCGGACGGCACGGTGACGCCCGGCCGCACGATCACCTTCAACGGCACCGTGACCAGCCTCCAGACCGCCCGTGGCGTGGAGCGCGTGGACATCGCGGAGGCCGGGCCCGGCGAGATCGTGTCCGTGGCCGGCATCCCGGAGGTCACCATCGGCGACACGCTGACGGACCCGCAGAACCCGCGGCCGCTGGCGCGCCTGGACGTGGACGAGCCCACGCTGCGCATGACGTTCGGCGTCAACACCTCTCCCCTGGGCGGCCGGGACGGCAAGTACGTCACGTCGCGCCAGATCAAGGCCCGCCTGGACAAGGAGGTCCTTGGCAACGTCTCCATCGAGGTGCGCCCGGGCGAGTCCGGCGACACCTTCGAGGTGCGCGGCCGTGGCGAGCTCCAGCTCGCGGTCCTCATCGAGCAGATGCGCCGCGAGGGATACGAGCTCACCGTCAGCCGCCCGGAGGTCATCCTCCACGAGATCGACGGCGACACGCACGAGCCGTACGAGCGGATCACCATCGACATCCCGCCGGACTACATCGGCGAGGTCCAGACCGCGATGGCCGGCCGCAAGGGCCGCCTCGAGCAGATGAGCACCGATGCGGACGGGCGCGTCCGGATGGAGTTCGTCCTCCCGGTCCGCGGCCTCATCGGCTACCGCGGCCAGCTCCTCACGGAGACACGCGGCACGGCGCTGCTGCACCAGATCGGCGAGGGCTACGGGCCGTGGGCCGGCGATGTGACCCACCGCACGAACGGCGTGCTCGTCAGCGACCGCACCGGCACCACCAACGCGTACGCCCTGTTCAACCTGCAGGACCGCTCGGAGCTGTTCATCGGCTCCGGCGTGGACACCTACGAGGGGATGATCGTGGGCGAGAACGCACGCGCGGGCGACATGGACGTCAACCCGTGCAAGGAGAAGAAGCTCACCAACATCCGGACGCATGCGCACGACGAGGCGCTCCGCCTCACGCCGCCGCGCCCGCTGACCCTCGAGAGCGCCATCGAGTTCATCGGTGCGGACGAGCTGGTCGAGGTGACGCCCGCTGCCATCCGCCTGCGCAAGCGCCTGCTGCTCAAGCACGAGCGGGAGCGCGAGCGTGGCCGCGCGTTCGACATGGAACGCGCCGCCGCCCGGGCTGCCGAGCGCGGCTGACGCCCAGGGGCCCCGTTGGGGGCCCGTTCGCGGCACGGTCGTACAATCCGCGGACCATGCCCGTCTATCTTGACCACGCAGCCACCACGCCGGTCCGCCCCGAGGTTCTCGAGGCGATGCTGCCCGTCTTCGGCGGCACCTTCGGCAACCCGTCGTCCGTCCACGCGTTCGGCCGCGCCGCCCGCGAGGTCCTCGATGACGCGCACGAGCGCCTGGCCAGGTCGATCGGCGCCGATGCGCGCGAGATCGTCTTCACCAGCGGCGGCACGGAGGCCACGAACCTCGCGCTGAAGGGCGCCGCGTGGGCCGGCAAGGCGCGCGGCCACCGCATCGTCACCACGCCCGTGGAGCACCACGCCACCACGCACAGCCTCGCGTACCTGGAGAAGTTCGGGTTCGAGATCGTGGAGGTCCCCGTGGACCGCTACGGGCGCGTGGATCCCGCGGACGTGGACCGGGCGGTCACGGACAAGACGATCCTCGTGACGGTGATGCTCGCCAACAACGAGGTGGGGACGGTGCAGCCGGTGGCGGACATCGCCCGCGTGGTCCGTTCTCACCGCGGCGTGCTCCTCCACGTGGACGCTGTGCAGGCGGCCCCGTGGGTGGCGCTGGACCTCGATGCGCTGGGCGTTGACCTGGTATCGCTCGCCGCCCACAAGGCGGAGGGGCCGAAGGGAACCGGCGCGCTCTGGATCCGTCGCGGAACGCACATCCTGTCGCAGGCGCACGGCGGGTCGCAGGAGCGGCACCGCCGGGCCGGGACGGAGAACGTCGCGGGGGCCGTGGGCATGGCCCGGGCGTTCGAGCTGGTGGCCGCGGAGCTGCCCGCGAAGGCGGAGCGGGTGCGCGCGCTGCGCGACCGGCTGGCCGCCGCGGTGCTGGCCGTTGACGGCGTGGAGCTGACCGGTCACCCGGTGGAGCGGCTGCCGCACATCGTGTCCGTGGTGGCGAAGGGCGTGGACGGCGGGTCCGCGGTGCTGGCCCTGGACCTCGAGGGCATCGCGTGCTCCACGGGCTCCGCGTGCGCCAGCGGATCCACGGAGGTGAGCCACGTGCTCACCGCGATGGGCTATCCCGATGACGAGGCACACGGCCAGCTGCGGCTCAGCCTTGGCCGAACCACCACGGACGCGGAGATCGACGAGGCCGCGGCGAGGGTCCCGGCCGTGCTTCGGAGGCTCGCGGGTGCGGGCCTGGGCGTCGTCTCCGCTGCCGCGTCTGACGAGGGCGTGCCGGGATGAGCCGGATCCTCGTGGCGATGTCGGGCGGCGTTGACAGCTCGGTCGCCGCGGCGCTGCTCCACGAGCAGGGACACGAGGTGGTGGGCGTCTGGATGCGCCTCCACGATGTTGCGGACAGCTACTCCGAGTTCCGCAAGTCCTGCTGCAGCCTGGACGCGGCCGATGACGCCCGGCGCGTCGCCGCCCGCCTGGGCGTGCCGTTCTACGTGATGAACCTGGAGCGGGAGTTCGGCGCCGGGGTCATCGAGCCGTTCATCGCCGCGTACCTGGACGGGCGGACGCCCAGCCCGTGCATCGACTGCAACACGGTGGTGAAGTTCGGCGCGCTCCTGGGCCGGGCCCGGGCGCTGTACGAGTGCGATGCCGTGGCCACGGGGCACTACGCCCGCCGGCGCGAGGTGGCCGCTCCTGGCGGGGTGCGCGCGGAGCTCGTCACCGCCGAGGACGACGCGAAGGACCAGACCTACTTCCTGTACGGCCTCCGCCAGGACCAGCTGTGGCACTCCCGCTTCCCGCTGGGCGACCTGCGCAAGCCGGAGGTGCGCGAGATCGCGCGCGGCCTGGGCCTCGTGACCGCGGACAAGCCGGAGAGCCAGGAGATCTGCTTCGTGCCGGGCGGCGACTACCGCGCGGAGCTTCGAAGCCGTGGCGGGTGGGCGCCGGAGCCCGGTCCCGTCCTGGACGGCGACGGCTCGCGCATCGGCACGCACGAGGGTGCCGCCGGGTTCACCGTTGGCCAGCGCAAGGGCCTGGGCGTGGCGGCGGGGGAGCCCCGGTACGTGTCGCGCATCGATCCCGTGACCAATGCGATCGTCCTTGGCCGGCGCGAGGACCTCGAGACGCGCCACCTGGAGATCGAGGGGGTCTCGTTCATCGCCGGCGAGCCCCCCGCGGGGCTCCTCCCGGACGGTGCCGCCGCTCCCTTCGAGGCAGCGGTCCGCATCCGCCATCGCGGTGCGCTGGTGCCGGCCACCATCCGGCAGGGCGCCCAGGACGGCCGATGGCTCGTGGAGACGGAGACGCCTGTCTGGGCCACGGCGCCGGGCCAGGCGTGCGTGCTCTACGCGGGCGACGTCTGCCTCGGCGGCGGGCGCATCGTCATCCCGCAGGCGCCGTCACCCGCCGCCCCGCAGGCCGTGGGGACCGGCGCATGACCATCGGGCCGGAGCTGCCGCTCGCCATCCTGTTCGGCGTGATCCACACGTCCATCTACGTGCTGGTCCGCGGTGACGCCGGCGGGCGCCTCCCGCTGGTCCTCCTCGCCGCCGTCCTGGGTGCGTGGGCCGGTGCGGCCATCGGGGCGCGCGTGGGCTTCACGCTGCTCGCCATCGGCGACTTCGCGCTGCTCCCCTCGAGCGCCCTCGCCTGGCTGGGCATCGGCATCGTGGCGATCCTGGCCACCCTGGGCCCGCGGAGCGACGAGCCCGCCTGACCCGGTCCGCCCCGTTGGGTACCATTGGCCCGATGTCCACTGCAGCTTCCGCCCCCCAGATCCCGTTCAAGTCCGCCGCGGAGATCCGCTCACGCTTCGTCGAGTACTTCGCGGAGCGGGGTCACACCGTGGTGCCCTCGGCCAGCCTCGTCC
>CAIYZX010000358.1 GCA_903930745.1 uncultured Chloroflexota bacterium
GCGCGGCCGGACATCACCATCGGCACGCCGTGCGCGTGCAGCCGGCGGACCAGCGGCGGGTTGCCGTGCGGTCCCACGAGGACGGCACCGTCAAGGTGGCCCGCTGCGAGATACCGCTCAACGCGGGCGGCCTCCCGCGGCGCCTGGGCCACCATCAGGACGAGCTGCAGGTCAGCGTCCGCGAGCCCCTCGCTGATCCCCGCGAGCAGCTGCCCGAAGAACGGGTCCTCGAAGAGGCGGCCGGTGGGCTCCATGACGATGACGCCGATGGAGTCGCTCCGGCGCGTCATCAGCGCCCGGGCCGCGCGGTTGGGCACGTAGCCAAGGTCGGCCACCGCGGCCTCCACGGCCACCCGTGCCTCGGGGCGCACCCGGGGGCTGTTGTTCATCACCCGCGAGGCGGTCGCCCGCGAGACGCCGGCGAGGCGTGCGACGTCGTCCATCGTCACACTCGCTGCGGCGGCGCGGCGGGCGCGCAGGCCGGTGGTCACCCCTTCACCGCCCCGGCCGTGACGCCACCGATGATGTAGCGCTGCATGAGGACGAAGAACAGGGCCATCGGCGCCGCGATCATCATCACCGCCGCCGCCAGCACCGGCCAGTTGTTGCCGTAGATGCCATTGAAGACGATCAGGCCGCGCGTGATCGGGTAGTAGTCGGCCTTCGTCAGGTAGATCGTCGCGAGGATCAGCTCGTTCCACACGCCAAGCGCGTGGAGCACCGCGACCGTCGCGATGGCGGGCATGATCAGGGGCATGACGATCTTCATCACGTACCCGACGTAGCTGATGCCCTCGAGGGCTGCCGCCTCGTCCAGCTCGGTCGGGATGGTCCGGATGTAGTTGACCAGGATCACGATCCCGATCGGGTTCACAAGGAACAGCATCACGTAGCCGATCGGGTTGTTGTAGAGCCCGAGGCGGAGGATCAGCTGGAACTGCGGGATCAGCGCGGGCGGCAGGAAGAGCGCGATGAGGAAGAGCGTGAACAGGGCGCCGCTGCCACGGACGAACCTGCGGGCGATCGCGACCGCGAGGAATGTGCCCGTGATCACGAAGACGATCGTGGACACGGCCGTGTAGAGCGCCGTGTTGACGAGGTAGCGCGCGAAGTTCGCCTTGTCGAAGGCCTCGAGGTAGTTGTCCAGGCTGAACGACGCCGGCAGCGAGATCGCGTCCCGCGTGAACTCGGGCAGCGTCTTGAACGACGTCAGCACCAGCATCGTGATGGGGGCCAGGTAGACGATCGCGAGGACGATCAGGACCAGGTAGGCCCCACCGCGGGCGAGGCTGGGGCGGGGCTTGGGGCGAGCCGAGGTGGTCATCCGAGCAGCCGCTCCTCCCTGCGCCGAAGCAGGTGCTGGGTGGTGATGCCGATGGCGAGCACGACGAGGAACAGGATCACGCCGGCGGCCGCGCCGTAGCCCTGGCGGAACGTGTTGCCGGCAGTGCTGCCGGTCGTCTGTCCGAAGGCCGTCGCGTACACGAGGTACCCAAGGACCTGGGTGCCCGGCCGATACCCGATGAGGACGAAGAAGAGCTGCCACGCCTGCAGCGATCCGATGATGGTGAGCACCATGTTGGTGTTGACCGCGGGCGTGAGGAGCGGCCAGGTGACTCGGCTGAACAGGTCCCAGCGGCCGGCGCCGTCGATGCGGGCGGCCTCGTAGATCTCGTCTGGGATGGTCTGCAACCCCGCCAGGAAGATCACCATCGTGATCCCCATGTTGGCCCAGATCTGGACGACCATGACCCAGACGAACGCCTCTGTGGCCTGGCCGCCGAGGAACTCCGAGTGGAGCCCGAACCAGTTGAGCAGGGTCTCCAGCGGGCCGCCGATCGGGTACAGGAACAGGGTCCACATGAGGCCCTGGATGGTGACGCCCAGGATCACGGGGAAGAAGAACAGCGTCCGGAAGAAC